>MIDA01000050.1:18333-49666 GCA_001830045.1 Tenericutes bacterium RIFOXYA12_FULL_35_10
CCTATTTACTTGCACAAACTCCACAAGCTTTTTTAACAGAGAAAATCAGATTTGCATATTTAAGAAATAACACAGCATATGATGACGACATCGCACTCTATCAAGCATTTTATCCAGAAGAAAAAATACACGTCGTCTTAAATGATGAACCCAACATCAAAGTCACATATCCACAAGATTTAGCTTATATCAGAGCGTTTTTAAATGAAAGGGATGAACACATGCGTATTGGACATAGTTTTGATATTCACCAACTCGTTGAAGAACGTCCTTTATGGTTAGGTGGCATCGAAATCCCTTATGATAAAGGTCTTCTTGGTCACAGTGATGCAGATGTTTTACTCCATGCAATCAGTGAAGCGATGTTAGGCGCACTTGCATTAGGTGATCTAGGAACACACTTCCCTGACACCGACCCTAAATACAAGGGTATTGATTCAAAGCTTATCTTAAAAGAAGTTCAAATGATGATGCATGAAAAAGGATATAGCATTGGTAATATTGATGCGACTATCTATGCAGAACTTCCCAAATTAAACCCACATATAACAAACATTAGAGAAAGTATTGCAAGACTTCTTTCAATTCCAATGGACTTAGTTTCTGTTAAAGCAACCACTTATGAAAAGATGGATGCAATCGGTGAACAAAGAGCCATGGCTGCAGAAGCAATCGTCTTGTTAAAGAAGGTGTAATAATGATTATAGATACAGAGTTTGGTCAGTTCGAATTGATCAAAAATTACAGAGAAGCGTTCGATCTTCTCAAATTCACAGAACGATACGTTGATGTCGCATTCGACAGATATACCTATCTTGTTGGGGATATGTCTTCAGGAATCTTACGTATCAAAGGATTTAACTCAGATCCAAAGAGCCCAAACGGATATAAACGCATTCCAGACTATTTAAACGAGTCTTGTAGTTTAAATTGCGCACATTTTGTGTTAAAACGTGTAAAACAAGTCGCTGAATAATGATATCATTTGAACATTTCATTGTCATAGGTTATACTGTGTATGTATAAAGGATAGGTGAGATAGATGGATCAAACAAAAGAACAAGTTTTAGCGCTCATTACGAAAGTTAGACCTTATCTCCAACGCGATGGTGGCGATATCGAAGTCATCAATGTTGAAGATGGTATTGTATATGTCAAAATGCTTGGTGCATGTGACGGATGTATGGCACTTGACGTGACCTTGAAACAAGGAATCGAGACCATGTTACTTGAAAATGTACCTGGTGTCATTGCTGTTGTTACAGTTGACTAATTAGAGGGGGATTTTATTCCCTTTTTCTTTTTTCACATCGTATATCAAATTACTTTTTTTACATCAAAAAAGAGTGTGTTCTTTGGTATAATTTGAGTAGACAAAGACGAAATAGAGTTCTATTAAAAAATGATAAGGTGGTATGAATAATGCAAAGAAAAATTGGACTTGTAGTCGATTCAACGTTTGGTTTAAGTCAAACATTCATTAAACAACATCAGATCAGTGTTGTTCCATTAAAGATTTTAATTGATGATAAAGAATATATTGATGGTAACATCGATCCAGAAGTTGTTGTTAAAGCACTTCAAGAGGGAAAACATGTTAAAACATCACAACCCACACCAGAACTTTTTATTCAAGCGTATGAAGAACAGTTAAAGATGTTTCCGCAGGTGCTTTGTATCACTTTATCCAAAACACTTTCAGGAACGATCAACTCAGCAACACTTGCACAAACCATACTAGAAAATCAAAATGTTTATGTTGTTGATAGTGAAACAACGATCAACGGTGGTCTCTATTTAGCAGAACAAATGATTTTTTATTTAAATGAAGGTCATAACATCACAGATGCATTAAACTACCTAGAAGAACTTAAAGATCGAGGATCTCTCATATTCACCGTAGATAACTTACAAACACTCGTTAAAAATGGTCGTCTCGGTAAAGTTCAAGCATTCATTGGAAACGTCTTAAAAATAAAACCGATTCTACGCTTTAGAAAAGGCGTTTTAGACCTTGAACATAAAGTGAGAAGTTTTAAAAATGTCATTTTATATTTAACAGACGAAGTTAAAAAGATGAATTTATTGGGTAAAGTCACTGTATACATCGCGTTTGTTGATAGGAGTGTTGAAGCTAAAGAGCTTGAACACGAACTCTTTCAACTTGGTGAACAAGTGAATGTTAAAATAACAGGTGTCATCAGTCCAGTTGTCTCTGCACATGTTGGATTAGGTGGTTTAGGTATCTATTTAACAAACGAATAACGAGCCCTGCTCGTTTTTCTTTTGAATAGATGTAATCATATAAAATATGATATAATACTTTCGAGGTTTTGGATATGAACATAAACGATCAAATTGTATGTAAAATAACAGGAATTCAATCATACGGCGTCTTCGTCACTTATGAAGATTACACCGGTCTCATTCATATCTCCGAGTTATCTGATCAATTCGTTTCATCGATTGAAGAGATCATGTGTGTTGGAGATGAAGTAGAGGTCGTTGTTTTAGACATTGATGAAGAACATAAACGGTTAAAACTGTCTTATAAACAAGCAAATCCCATCCATCCAAAAATACAAAAGATGGTTAAAATAAAAATTGGATTTCATTCATTATCTAAAGCATTACCCCATTGGATAGATAAAGCTAAACAAAGAATCGAGGAAAAGAAATAATGTCACACATTACATTAAACATTGAAGATGCACGTTCGTTTTTAAATGAACAACCAGAAACACTCCAAAAACAAGTTAAGGTTTTACACAAGATGATTCACGATAAAACAGGTAAAGGTAACGATTATCTTGGTTGGTTAGATTTACCTAAAACCTATGATAAAGAAGAATATGCACGTATTTTACAAGCTGCAAAAAAGATTAGAAAACAAAGCCAAGTGCTTGTTGTTATTGGTATTGGTGGATCTTATCTAGGTGCTAAAGCAGGACTAGAATTTTTGAATGTTCCATTTAAGAAAAACAAATTAGAAATCGTCTTTGCAGGTCATCAAATGTCAGGTTCCTACTTAAATGAACTTGTTTCCTACTTACAAAACAAACGATTTTCAATTAACGTCATTTCAAAATCTGGAACAACAACAGAACCAGCGATTGCTTTCCGTGTATTAAAGAACTTACTTGAACAAAAAGTAGGTAAAGAAGAAGCAAAAGAAAGAATTTATGCAACAACCGATAAAAAACGTGGTGCTTTATACTCAGTAAGTAAAGAAAACGGGTATGAAATGTTTGTGATTCCTGACGATGTTGGGGGTAGATTTTCTGTCTTAACTGCCGTTGGGTTATTACCACTTGAAGCTGCCGGTATTAAGACCAAAGAAATCTTAAAAGGTGCTAAAGATGCCTATACACAATTTAAGAAGACAAATTTAGAAGAAAACGAAGCTTACCTATATGCAGCTACCCGTTATCTTTTATATACTTCAGGTAAAAAAGTTGAAATGCTTGTTGGTTATGAACCGAATTTACTGTTCTTAAATGAATGGTGGAAACAACTCTTTGGAGAATCAGAAGGAAAAGATAACAAAGGTTTATTTGTCGCATCTGCTGGTTTTTCAACAGATCTACATTCACTTGGTCAATACATCCAAGAAGGTGAAAGACATCTCTTTGAAACGGTCATTAAAGTTTCATCCACACCTAAAGATGTTTTAATTCCACGTGAAGATCAAGATTTAGATGAACTTAATTATTTAAGTGGAAAACCACTTTCATACGTGAATGAACAAGCCTTAAAAGGAACTATGATGGCACATAAAGATGGTGGCGTACCTAACATGTTACTCACGATTCCAGCAATGGATGCATCCACATTTGGTTATCTCGTTTATTTCTTCGAAAAAGCATGCGCTATGTCTGCGTACTTGATTGATGTCAATCCTTTCAATCAACCTGGTGTTGAAGCATATAAGAAAAATATGTTTGCACTACTCGGTAAAAAAGGGTATGAACATATTCTAAAGTAGGTAAAACATGAAAGTTAAAGTTACATATTCTGAAAGTGAAACCGAAGCTCTAGGCTATGAGCTCGGTTTACTTTTAAAGGATGAACCCAAAGTTGTCATCTTACTTGATGGTGATTTAGGATCTGGCAAAACGACGTTGACCAAAGGTCTCGCAAGAGCTCTCGGTATTAAAGATGTCGTGAATTCGCCTACATTCACCTTGATGAAAAAATATAAATCAAAAGATCGTTTAAAAACACTGTATCACTTAGACCTTTACCGGTTGGAAGGTGTGGGCAGTGATTTTGATCTTGAAGAATACATTGATGGCCAAGGCATGATTGTTGTTGAATGGCCTTTCCAAGTTGAAGATTTATTACCCAAAGATTATTTACTGGTTAAGCTTAATAAATTATCAGATACCATGAGAGAGTTTACAATGACCTGTGTAGGGATTCCTTGTAAACGTGCGGTGCAATACATATGAGAACTTTATTTTTTGATGTATCAACTAACGTCATGTACGTTGGTCTTGCTAAAGATGACATCTTAATCGATTACAGCATTCGCATTGCAATCAGAGATCATGCTAAATATTTGGTCGATCGCATCGATCAAATTTTAAAGCGCAATAAACTTACACTCGATAAAATCGATGAACTTATTATTGGATACGGACCAGGTTCTTATACAGGAATTCGTATTGCAGTTGTTGTGGGTAAGATGTTAGCTTATGCGAAACATGTCAAGCTTAAAGTCATTAGCTCACTCTTTTTTATGACTTCTGGTTATGAAGGAAAAGTTGCTGCATTAATTGATGCAAGACGTGGTTTTGTTTTCTCAGCGATTTATGAAGATGGTAAAGTTATTTTAGAAGATGGTTATCGCAAGTTAGCAGAACTTCAAGAAAATAAACTCTATCAAAAGGCACAAACCGTTTTTATCGATGACCGCAGTTATATCGTTAACCCTAAGCGTTTAAGAGAACATAGCATTCTTGTTGAAGATATTCACGGTCTTGTACCGCAATATCTAAGAATAACGGAAGCAGAACATAATGAACATCAGAAAAGCACAACTTAAGGATATCGTTGATATCGTTAAACTTGAAGAGTCTGTCTTTCATGAATCTCTAGGAGAATCATTTTTGTATGATGAGATGAGTTTAAACCCATTTTCAAAAATGTTTGTGATTGAAGATGAATTAGGTTTTGTAGGTTATATTGGACTTCGTGTCGATGAACAAGCAGAACTCATGAACTTCGCGATTTTACCAGAAAAACAACATCTTGGTTATGGTACATCATTAATGAACTATGTTTTAACGTTATTAAAAAATGAAGGTATCTCAATCTTAACGTTAGAAGTTAGAGAATCAAATTTAAAAGCAAGATCTTTTTATGAGAAGTGTGGATTTACAAAATCACATACACGTAAAAATTACTATAAAACGGAAGACGCAATCGTCTACATGAAGGAGGTGAATGCATGATTATTTTAGCTGTTGAATCATCGTGTGATGAAAGCAGTGTTGCCATTGTTAAAGATGGTAAAGAAGTTCTATCACATATCGTTTTATCACAAATAGATATCCATCAAGTCTTTGGTGGTGTCGTTCCTGAAATTGCATCTCGTAATCATGTTGTTCACATGACACGTATTTTTGAAGAAGCACTTCATCAAGCCAAATTACAGCCTAAAGACTTAGATTTAGTTGCTGTAACGAAAGGTCCTGGTTTAATTGGATCACTGCTTGTAGGTATTAATGCAGCAACCGCATTTGCGTATGCACACGATCTTCCTTTAATGGGTGTTAATCATTTGCATGGTCATATATATGCTGCAGGTATAACCCATGAAATTAAACTTCCTGCTCTTGCCTTATTAATCTCTGGTGGTCATACAGAACTGATCTATATGAAAGAACACATGTCTTTTGAATTACTCGGTACAACACAAGATGACGCAGTGGGTGAAGCTTATGATAAAGTTGCACGAACACTGGGTTTAAGTTATCCAGGTGGTCCTCTAGTCGATAAATTAGCTCAAGAAGGTAATGATACCTATCATTTACCAAGACCTTATTTAGATCGAAAAGAATATCATTTTAGTTTTTCAGGATTAAAGAGTGCTGTGATCAATTTAGTTCATAACGCTGAACAACGTGGTGAAAAAATTGATATCCCTAACATGTGTGCATCCTTTCAGGCATCCGTTTTAGATGTCATTATTGAAAAAACAAAACTGGCTTCACAAAACTATGATGTTAAACAGATTATTGTAGCGGGTGGTGTTGCTGCAAATAAAGGATTACGTCAAAGAATCTTTAAAGAAATTCCAAACAAAGAAATCATTATTCCTGAAATGGCATATTGTACAGACAATGCTGCCATGATTGGAGCTGCTGCATTTTATCAATATCAAAAGTATGGCGCACTCCCTAATTACTTGTTGGGTGGCGAGTCAACGTTATCTGTTGAAGAACTAGGCGAATAGCCTTTTTCTTTTTTATGCAAACTTACAGTTTATCGCATGGTCATGCATTTTTATTGATTTGATTGATATTGTTTCATTGTTCTTTCTAATTACATGCGAATATATTGAATTTTCGAGCATAAGGTTATATGATAGAGATAATCAAAGGAGTGATGCACATGAAGTTTTTATTTAAACTTATTGTTTTACCGATTTTATCGATTGTTGCGATTCCACTCATCATCCTTGCGCTTTTATATAAGCCAGTTACAATCCCAACAGATGATTTTAGTGATGTACAAGCTGTTTCATTAACAGAAATGATTCAAGAAGATGTCGATAGTTTCTTACTCGCTAACGATTCAACATCAACCATTGGACTATCTCTTGCACAAGCTGATGCGAATGCACTCATCTTAAATCAAATGAGAAGCATGAATGCTAACTATCAAGTTGATGGAGCAGATGCTGATGAAAAAGATTATGTGATTAAGGAAGAATATTTTGGATATCAAGGTTCTTGGGTTCGTTTTGAAGACGATACAATTGAAATCGAATCAGGAGCTCATGTTTTCGTTTCATCATTTACGTATAAGACACGGTTACTCATTGCATTTAAGATTACTGCTGATACCGATGAAGTTGTCTTAAAGTTAGACAAATTAACGATTGGTAATTTACCACTTGCGTGGACGTTTAGCGCAGCTTCATGGATTACTGAACAAGTTGCTGGCCAATCGATTAAAGAACTGATTGACGGCCAACTTGGGGGTCTAGCGACCTTTGATGCGACTAACCGTGAAATTAGAATGAGCGTTGATTCTGTGATTGAACAAATGGTAGAAGATGAACAACAACGCGCACTCATTCAATCATTACTCGCGTTCATTGAAGAAAATGAATTATTAGATATCGGTTTTGAAGAAGGCAATTTTGATGTTGATCTCGCACTCGGTAAAACGAAGGATGCAACCGCTCCTTATGAACTTGCTGAAGCAGATAAGATTTTAAATGATCCACATCTTCAATCGATTTTAGCATCTAAAGCAAGTGCGATGATTTTCTCGACTTTAGGTGGTGAAAATCCAACACCGTTTATTGAACTTGATGCGTTTACATTAAACCGTATGTTTGAATATTTCATGCGTGCAAACCAAGTGACACCGGGTGTATTGATTCAAACAGCGATGTTTGAAAAATACACACTCACAGCATATGTTCCATACATCACGATGGATGGTGACTTTGTTGTGAATATTCCAATGACGATAACAGATGCAACAGATCCACTTAAGAAATTCCAAACCATCATTAAGATTGATGCGACCCCTGAAGTTTCCGGATCTGATTTACGTATTGTTTTAAATGAATTGACTGCCGGTGAAGTTAACTTAAGCAATGAACATATCGCAAACGTCTTAACGATGCTTGGTGATAATGAAATCATCGTTGATGGTGCATTTGTGATTAAAGATTTTGATCAACAAATGGATGCAGCAGGTATGGGTATTGAATCTGTAGCGTTAGTCAATGATAATTTGAGAATGTATGTCACATTAAGCGATGCAATTCCACTTCAAGAAATTCAAGATGCAGTTGAAGATGTTTTAAATCAAGTTGCAAACGATCCAAGTTATCCACCTGAATTAAATGATGCGATTAATGATTTATTAACTGAAGTTGCAGACCCATCTGGTGATCCTGAAGCAGCTGTTGAAGAGCTCATGGATGTATTAGAAGGCTTGTCTGATGAAGATCAACAAGCTCTATTTGATGATTTAGTTGCAGCATTTGAATCAACGGATATTGATTACGAAGATCTCTTTGGTTTAGTCCCATAATCTCAAGTTAAAAATGAAAACACCTTCATAAGCGTTATGGGGGTGTTTTTCTTATATAAACTTGTAGTTTATACCGTTTTATCATATAATAGTTAAGACAATGAGGTGACTTAGTGATGGAAAAAATTTCCAATTTTATTACAACCATTATTGAATCAGATTTAGAATCTGGTAAACACGATGAAATCGTTACACGTTTCCCACCGGAACCAAACGGTTTTCTACATATCGGTCATGCACGTGCCATTATTACCGATTTTGAAAGTGCGAGACAATACAATGGTTATACCAATTTAAGATATGATGACACCAATCCTTCCAAAGAAGATGATGTCTACGTAAGGTCGATTTTAGAAGATATTCGTTGGTTAGGTTATGAACCAAAGAACATTCTATTTGCAAGCGATTATTTTGAAGAAATGTATGAAAGAGCTGTTCTTTTAATTAAAAAAGGATTAGCTTATGTTGATCATTCAACACCCGAACAAATGGCGAAAGATCGTGGTAATTTGCAAACACCAGGTGTTCCTTCAGCATATAGAAATCGTAGTGTCGAAGAAAACTTAAAACTATTTAACGATATGAGAGAAGGCAAGTTTAAAGAAGGTGAATGTGTTCTTCGTGCGAAGATTGATATGACATCACCGAACATGAACATGCGCGATCCCGCACTTTATCGTATCAGTTATGCTGAACATCATAATACCGGTAAAAAATGGTGCATTTATCCCATGTATGATTATGCGCATCCACTTGAAGATGCGATTGAAGGTATCACACATTCTCTTTGCTCTTTAGAGTTTGAAGATCATAGACCTTTATATGACTGGGTTGTTAGAGAAACTGAAATGCCTAAAGTTCCACGCCAAATTGAATTTGGTCGTCTTTCCATTGAAAATACGGTGATGAGTAAACGTTTCTTACGTCAACTCGTTGAAGAGAATAAAGTTATTGGTTGGGACGACCCAAGAATGCCAACGCTTTCTGGTTTAAGACGGAGAGGTTATACACCTGAAGCGATTCGTAAATTTGTGATCTCAACCGGTTTATCTAAAGTCAATTCAACCGTTGGAACTGATATGTTAGAAGCAGCACTTCGTGATGACTTAGCTGAAAAAGCTTTACGCGTCATGGCTGTCATTAATCCACTCAAAGTAACACTAACAAACTATGAAGAAAATAAAGTTGAATACTTTGAAGTTCCCTATCATTCAGAAAAACCAGAACTGGGTTCAAGAAGAATTCCATTCTCTAAACACCTCTTTATTGAAAAAGATGATTTCATCGTTACAAAGCCAAATAACAAATACAAACGCTTATCTTTAGGTGATGAAGTTCGTTTATTCCACTCCTATTTTATTAAAGCAAACGATGTTATTTATGATACAGAAGGTAACGTCATTGAAGTGCTTGCAACCTATGATCCAGCGACTCGTTCAGGATCTGGATTCAATGAAAGAAAACCTAATGGAACCATTCATTTCGTTGAACAAACACACGCTAATAAGGCAACTTTAAATTTCTTCGGACCTATGATTTTAGGTGACGATGACATGGATTTAATGGATCGTTTTAACAAAGATTCTTGGACGGTTAAAGAAGGTTTTGTTGAGGAAGCACTCAAAGATGCGAAACCTCAAGATAAGTTCCAATTTATGAGAAACGGTTATTTTAATACCGATTTAGATTCAAAAGAAGGAAAACTGATCTTTAATGAGATTGTTCCTCTAAAGAGTTCATACAAATAAGAAAGTGGGTGTGCCATGAACTGGCTAGCTACACTAAATGAATCGCAATTAAAAGCGGTCATCCACCCAGGTGGACCGCTTTTTGTTGTTGCAGGTGCAGGTACAGGTAAAACTAAAACATTAACATCACGTATCGCTTATTTGATTATGAACGGTGTGCCATCACACCGTATTTTAGCGGTAACATTTACAAATAAAGCAGCACGTGAAATGAAACAACGTGTTGTTGAAATGACAGGTCCACATGCCATGGATGTTTGGCTTTATACATTTCATGCGTTTGGTCTACAAATCTTAAGAAGACATATTGCAGAACTTCCTTATGGATATCGTCCTAATTTCAATGTGATTGATGAAGATGATGGAAAGAAGATTATCCAAGAAGTGATCAAGAGTTTAGAACTTGATGTTAAAATGTTTTCTTTAAAAAACTTAAAGAATCTTTTTTCACTTTATAAAACAAGACGACTTGAAGAGTTTGAAAGAACCGATGAAGAAAAGATCTTTAAAAGATATCAAGCTTATTTAAGAGAGAATCAACTTGTCGATTTCGATGATCTTTTATTATATCCACTCCAACTCATGGAAGACTATCCAACCATTAGAGATCACTATCAAACAACCTTTGAACATGTTTTAGTTGATGAGTTCCAGGACACAGATATCATTCAATATAAGTTATTGAAAATTTTAGGTATCAGACATAAAAATGTTTTCGTTGTTGGTGACCCCGATCAATCCATTTACGGTTTTAGAGGTGCGAACTACGAGAATGCACGTCTGTTTATGAAAGACTTTGGTGCTGAGCAGATTTTACTTGAACAAAATTATCGTTCAACGAATCAAATATTAAAAGCAGCAAACCAACTCATTAACTATAATTTCAATCGCCCAGCAGCTAAAACACTTGAAAGTGATTTAGGATTAGGAGAAGCTCCTTTTATTCACCATGCACAAACCGATATTAGAGAATCATTTTTTGTCACAAATGAAATCAGAAGATTAAACCAATTAGGAACACGTTTTGATGAGATTGCAGTCCTCTATCGGAATAATGCATTATCGCGTTTATTTGAAGAAGCCATGATTAAGGAAGGTATTCCTTATGTTATTTATGGTGGTATTTCATTCTATGAACGAAGAGAAATTAAAGATGCTTTAGCTTATATTCGAGTTGTCATTGATCCTTTTCAAGATTTCTTTTTGAAAAGAATCATCAATGTGCCTAAACGTTCGATTGGTCAAGTTTCAATTCAAAAATTAGAATCAAAAGCAAAAGAACTTGGGGTTGCTATGTTTGATGCGATTCCTTATGCGGATATCACACCAGCAGCAAAACAATCACTGATGTCTTTTAGACAACTGATTGAAGATATGCAAACCAAGTTTGATGAAATGGAAAATCTTGCAGAAATCATGCCATATCTCATGGGTAAAACAGGATATATGGATATGCTACGTGCAGAAAATGATGAGATTGCGGATGATCGTATCGATAACTTAAAAGAACTTCAAAACGTATTTACTCGTGGTGATGAATACTATGAAGGAACATTTATGGAAAAGTTAACACAGCAACTTGATCAAATTGCCCTTTATTCAGATCAAGATCAAGAATTAGATGATCACGACAGAGTAAGACTATCGACCTACCACCAAGTGAAAGGTCTAGAGTTTAAAGTCGTCTTTATGGTTGTTATGGAAGAAAACATATTTCCATCTGATCGTTCTTTAATGAATCCTTCTGAATTAGAAGAAGAAAGACGTATTGCTTATGTAGGTATAACAAGAGCAAAACAAAAACTATACATGAGCTATGCTGATCAACGCATGGTTTATGGAACGATGCGTTACTCTTATCCATCAAGATTTATTCAAGAATCTAGACTTCGCTTTGATGAACCGAAGATTGAAGGGATTAGTGAAGGTGGCGGACATCTCCTTAAAACTGGAGATAAGGTTGAACATAATGCGTTTGGATTAGGTGTCGTTATTAGAATAGATGATGATGTCGCAACCATCGCATTTGGTATGCCACATGGTATTAAAAAGATATTAGAAAGCCATCCGGCATTGAGAAAAAAGAAAAATTAAAAGAGTCCTCATAACATAAGATGAGGTGATATCATGTTAAATGAAGAGCAGATGAAAGTGGTCTATAGCAATGACTCTTTCATTTTTCTTTTAGCAGGAGCTGGTTCTGGAAAGACGAGAGTTATTGTAGAAAAAATTAAAAGACACATCGAAGAAGGCGTTCGTCCAGAATCGATTCTAGCCATTACATTTACAAGGAAATCGAGTGAAGAAATGAAAGAACGTATTCATCATAAAAAGGTAAGAGTACATACGTTTCATCAACTCGCTTATATCATTTTAAAAGATGAACTAAAAATGACATTCGATGTGATTCATGATGATCTATCAAGACAATTCACACATGAGGAATTGTTAGCAGTTACCAATTATAAAAATAAATTGTATCAGACAAAAAAACCTTTTGTCTATAAACGATATCAAGAGATATTAAAAAAGAATCAATTATTAGATTTTGATGATTTATTATTGAACTGTTTAAAAGCACTCAAAACGCATACACACCTCAAGACATTTGACTATATTTTTGTTGATGAATTTCAAGATACAAACTTACTTCAGTACACACTTTTAAAAGAATTACTCAAGAAAGATACAAAACTCTTTGCAGTAGGAGACCCTGATCAATCTATTTATCATTTTAGAGGAGCGACACCTCAGATCATTGATTTATTTATCAAAGATTATAATGCTTCACTTTATCAATTGACGTATAATTATCGTTCAGCACAAACGATCATTACAGCAGCAAACCGCCTTATTGAGAGAAATCGTAGAACGTTTAAAAAACGACTACAACCTATACAAGCTGATCTTGGTAAGGTTCTATCTTTTCGATTTATCAATGATAACATCGAAGCAGACAATATCATTTTATTGATACAATCACTTACCAAAAAAGGTATTCAACCAAAACAGATGGCTATTCTTTATCGAAATCACTTTAGAGTCTATATGCTACTCACAAAGCTCCACGAAACATCGATTCCTTTTTGTATCCATAAAGATTATTTAGACCAAACAGAAGGTGTTCACTTACTTACTATTCATCAAGCAAAAGGTCTAGAATTTGATGTTGTCTTTTTAGTGGGATGCGAACAACATGTTCTACCATCGACACAGATTAATCTAAAATCATCACTTGAAGAAGAACGAAGATTAATGTTTGTTGGAATGACGAGAGCGAAACAACTTTTAGTCTTAACACACATCGAATATGATCAAGAAAACCATCATTTCACATCATCTATCTTCATCCGGGAAAGTGGGGTTAAAACCATCCCTCAACGGCTAATTAGTGATATAATATCACTGGGTGATGATGATGGACATCAAAAAACGAATTGATGAGTTGGTTAAGATTATTAATCAAGCAAATGTTGATTACCACACGAAAGACCAACCAACCATAACCGATTTTGAATATGATCAATACTTGAAAGAGCTTATCGAACTTGAAGAATCATATCCAAACTATAAACAGATAGACTCACCAACTCAAAAAATTGGTGGTTTTGTTTTAGATGGATTTGTTAAAGTGACACATCAAGTTCCCATGATGAGCTTAGCCAATGTTTTTAACGAGGAAGAACTCAGAAATTTTGATGACAAAATTAGAAAAGTTGTTCCCTCGTTTTCATATGTTTCTGAATTGAAAATTGATGGTCTTGCTGTCAGTCTTGTTTATGAAGCAGGACTTTTTAAACGTGCAGCAACCAGAGGCAATGGTGTCGTTGGTGAAGATGTGACTGAAAATGTAAGAACGATTAAAAGTCTTCCTTTGAAGTTAACAGAACCGATTGATATCGAAGTTCGTGGTGAAATTTACATGCCACATAAAAGTTTTAAGTTAGCTAATGAAGAACGCATGAACCAAAATGAAGCACTTTTTGCTAATCCAAGAAATGCTGCAGCTGGAACGATACGACAACTTGATCCAAAAATTGTTGCGAAACGACAACTTGATCTCTTTTGTTATACGATTGTGAATGCTTCATCCTATGTTAAAACACAAGATGAAGCCTTAAAATATTTAAAGAAATTAGGGTTTAAAGTGAATCCATATCATGAGAAACTTGAGGATATCGATGCACTCGTTAATAAAGTTTCAGTTTATGATAGTTTGAGAAAAACATTAAATTACGACACCGATGGTGTGGTTATTAAAGTCAATGAATTTGATTTATATGAACGCATTGGTTATACTGCTAAGTCACCTAAGTGGGCGACTGCTTATAAGTTTCAAGCTGAACAAGTTGAAACACTGTTAAAAGATATTACATTTCAAATCGGTAGAACAGGAGTTATTACACCGGTTGCTGAATTGGAACCTGTATTTGTATCTGGAACAACCGTAGCAAGAGCAACCCTTCATAATGAAGATTATATCTTAACAAAAGATATTCGTATTGGAGATACCGTAGTTATCCATAAAGCAGGAGAAATCATTCCTGAAGTTTTACATGTGGTCAAAGAAAAAAGAACTAATCTTAAACCTTTTGAAATGATTACATCATGTCCTGTTTGTGGCACACATTTAGAGAGAAAACCTGGTGAAGCAGATTACTATTGTATGAATCCAGAATGTCCAGGCAAACATATTAATACATTGATTCATTTTGCATCACGTCAAGCCATGGATATTGATACTTTAGGTGAAAAAGTGGTTGAAATGCTCCATGAACTTGGGTATTTAAATCAAATCACAGATATTTACCTGCTTCATCAATACCGCGATGAACTCAAAGAAATACCTGGATTCGGTGACAAAAAAGTTGAAAAATTAATTCAAGCCATTGAAGCGAGTAAAAAACAAACACTTGATCGTCTTATTTTTGGATTAGGGGTTAAGCATGTCGGTGCTAAAGTTGCAAAAACACTCATTAAACATTATCCATCGGTGAATGCTTTAATGGAAGCTAAGTATGAAGATTTAATTCAAATTAATGAAATCGGTGAAATGATTGCGACATCGATTGTTTCGTACTTCAACGATGATAAAGTTAAAGAAATGCTTCGTTTATTATCCGAATTTGGTTTAAACATGACACATGAAAAAGAAGAAAGCATCGCACATACATTTAATGGTAAAACACTTGTTCTTACGGGTAAAATGGAGTCATTTTCAAGAGAACAAGCCACTGAAATCATCGAAAAATGTGGTGGTAAAGTCGCATCATCCGTTTCAGCAAAAACAGATTATGTTGTTGCTGGTGAGGATGCAGGTTCTAAACTTAAAAAAGCGAATGAACTTGGTGTGAAAGTACTGGATGAGGAAGAGTTCAAGGTGATGATTGATGGATTATATTAAAGTTCACGGCGCTAGAGAAAACAATTTACAAAATATTGATATTGAAATTCCTAAGAATAAACTCGTTGTCATGACGGGTATTTCTGGTTCTGGTAAAAGCTCTCTTGCTTTTGACACACTTTATCAAGAAGGACAACGCAGATACATGGAATCCCTATCTGCATATGCAAGACAATTTTTAGGGAACTTTGAAAAGCCTGATGTCGATAACATCGAAGGTTTATCACCTTCCATTTCAATCGATCAAAAAACAACATCAAATAATCCAAGATCAACCGTAGGCACCGTCACAGAAATCTATGACTACTTACGTCTTTTATATGCGAGAGTGGGAACGCCCTATTGCCCAGGAACCGATGAACCACTCACAAAACAATCCATTGAAGAAATGACATTAAGAGTTCTATCACTTAAAGAAGGTTCTCGTGTGGTTGTGATGGCTCCAGTTGTTGAAAGACAAAAGGGAACACATAAAAAACTTGCTGAACAATATTTAAAAGAAGGTTTCACAAGAGCATATGTCGATGGTCAGCAAATTACATTAGAAGAAATGCCAGAGCTCGATAAAAATAAGAATCATGATTTTTATTTAGTTATCGACCGTTTAATCGTGAAAGATGGTATTCGTTCAAGACTTTATGATGCACTAGAACTTGCAGCTAAACTTGCATCAGGTAAAACAAAAGTTTTAGTTGGTAGTGATGCTATTTTATCATTTAGTCAAAATTATGCATGTAGTGATTCTAACTTCACCATTCCTGAATTAGAGCCACGACTTTTCTCGTTTAATACACCTATTGGGGCATGTCCATATTGCAATGGTTTAGGTTTAAAATTAGAAGTGACAGAAGAACTCGTTTGTGATCCAACCAAGAGTTTACTTGATGGTGGTATCATTCCTTATAAGAATAACGATACAGACAACTTAAATAACGCGATGATCGAAGAACTTTGTAAACATTATGATATTTCAATTTCAGAACCGATTGCAAATCTACCTAAAGAAAAATTAAACTATATTCTTTATGGTTCCCCAGATCAACTCCATTTCAAGATGCGATCATCTTCCGGTAGAGTTCATGAAAAAGTGGATTATTTTGAAGGGATCATCAATAATTTATCAAGAAGATATAGAGAAACGACATCTGAATGGATTCGTACATGGATTGAAGGTTTCATGACAGAATCTGAATGTCCTGTATGTCATGGTGCACGTTTAAATGAACAAGCATTATCTGTTAAAATTGGTGGGAAAAATATGGATCAACTCACTCGTTTATCCATTGATGACACCATTACGTTTTTAAAACATTTAGTCTTAAATAATGAGCAACAACAAATAGCAAGACTTGCACTTCAAGAAATTATTTCTAGATTAACGTTCTTACAAGATGTCGGTCTAGGTTATTTAACGTTAGCTAGATCTGCAGGTTCCCTTTCTGGTGGTGAAGCACAACGTATCAGGCTTGCTACTCAAATCGGTTCTAAATTAACAGGTGTTTTATACGTCCTTGATGAACCATCCATTGGTCTACATCAAAGAGATAACCATAAGCTCATTGAAACCCTAAAGAAAATGAGAGATTTAGGAAATACTTTAGTTGTGGTTGAACATGACCATGAAACCATGTTAGAATCGGATTATCTCATTGATATCGGTCCACGTGCAGGTAAACATGGTGGATTAGTGGTTGCTGCTGGAACCCCGCAAGAAGTGATGGATAATCCAAATAGTATTACAGGACGTTATTTAAAAGGTATTGAAAAAGTTGAAATACCTTCAAAAAGAAGAGAAGGTACAGGCAAAGATATTTTAGTGATGGGTGCGAGAGAAAATAACTTAAAAGATATTTCTGTCTCATTCCCATTAGGTAAATTAACGGTTGTTACAGGTGTTTCTGGATCAGGTAAATCGACATTAGTCAACGAGATCTTAATGAAAGGTTTGCAACAAAAACATTATAAAACCAAAGAAAAACCAGGGCTTCATACTGCGATTAATGATCATAATCTCATTGATCGTGTGATTGAAATTTCTCAATCGCCGATTGGTAGAACACCTAGAAGTAATCCAGCAACCTATACCGGTGTCTTTGATGATGTCAGAGATTTATACACACAAACGAATGAATCCAAAGCAAGAGGTTATGAAAAAGGAAGATTCTCATTTAACGTCAAGGGTGGACGCTGTGAAGCGTGCTCAGGTGATGGTGTTAAAAAGATATCCATGCATTTCCTACCTGACGTTTATGTGCCTTGTGAAGTATGTGGTGGAACCAGATACAATCATGAAACACTTCAAATTAAGTATAAAGGAAAAAATATTGCAGATGTGCTTGATATGACCGTTGAAGAAGCGATGTTCTTCTTTGAAAATCATCCTAAAATCTATCATAAAATGAAAACTCTTTATGATGTTGGTCTAGACTATATCACTTTAGGTCAAGCAGCAACAACGCTTTCTGGTGGTGAAGCACAACGTGTTAAACTTGCAAGTGAGCTTTACCGAAGAATTACACCAAGTTCAATCTATATTTTAGATGAGCCAACAACAGGTCTTCATACAGATGATGTGAAACGATTACTTAAAGTCTTACATCGCATTGTGGATGAAGGAGCAACGATGGTGATCATCGAGCATAATTTAGATGTCATAAAAAATGCAGATTACATCATCGATTTAGGACCTGAAGGTGGCGATGCTGGTGGCGAAGTGGTTGCAACCGGTACACCTGAAGAAATTGCACAAGTTGAAGCATCCTATACAGGACAATATTTAAAAAAAGCTTTAGAAGTTTAAAAAACTAAACTAATTTGATATAATATGATGTCGGGGGACACACATGAACGATCAAAAACCGGATAAAGATCCAAACAAACTTTCAGAAGAAGAATTAAAGGTTTTATTTGAGCAAATCAAAAAGCAAAAGAAAGCAAACAAAAATTTAAGTGTTGCTTTAGGTTTCATGTTGCATAAAAACTATGTGATCCATTTGCTTTTATCGTTAGCCATCAACCTCTTGATCTTTGCTGTCGTTTTAGGCCTTGCGATTGGTATTGATGCACCTTTAGTTGACATGACGGTCACTGGGTTTATCTTTGCAGTGATCTTATTAACACTCATTGAAAACTTTGTTAAAATACTTCTTTTCAAATACATCACACGGATTATGATCTTCAGTATGGGGTTAATGTCTGTGATGGTTCAAATTATCATTTTATATGCGATTGATTTATTATTAACCGAAGGATTTCATTTTATCAACTTAGAACGACTTATGATTTTCTCTTTCGCATTCTCACTACTGAGACTCGTTATCTCAATTTACTTAAGACGCTTTTTATACAATGAAAAAATCGTATTCATGGGAGGTAAGAAATGATGTTAAAGATTAAGCATTTAACAAGAGCACTTTCTTTAGAACTACTGAATGACATCAAATGCATGAACAGGGAAATTAAATCAGAGATGCTATCACGTCCTGGTGTTGAACTTGCCGGATTTCTTGATTTTTTTGATGCGGAAAGACTAATCCTAATTGGATCTAAAGAAGCTCACTTTTTAGATAAACTTCCCTATGACATTAGAAGAACGCGTGTGGAAGATATCTTCATGAAAAATCCACCTGGAGTGATTTTTTCAGTCAATGTTGATATCGAAGATTTTTTCTTTGAACTTGGTGATCGATATGAAGTGGCTATCTTAAGAAGTCAATCGAGAACAACACCACTTTCAGGACTCTTATATCAATACCTACATTCAAAACTTGCACCACGCACATCAATGCATGGTGTATTACTCGATATTCATGGTTTAGGAACCTTAATTACAGGTAAATCAGGAATTGGTAAAAGTGAAACAGCACTCGAACTTATTAAAAGAGGTCATTTACTGATTAGTGATGATCGTGTCGATATCTTTGAAGCAGCACCCGGTGTCTTAATTGGGTCTGCACCTAAAGTGTTAGAGAAATACATTGAAGTTAGGGGTATTGGTATTGTCGATGTGGTCCAGATGTTTGGTGCTGGGGCTTATCGTGAAAATAAAAAGATTAGACTGGTCGTCGAACTTGAACATTGGAAAAAAGGTAAACAATACGATCGTTTAGGTATTGATACGGAGACGATTAAAATCTTTAATACAGAAATCGCGAAAATTACGATTCCGATTTTACCAGGTAGAAACGTTGCTACCCTCGTGGAATCCGCAGCGATGAATCAAAAACTAAAATATTTAGGATATAATGCAGCATTCGAATTGACGCAAGCAGTTTCTCTTCGTGCAGCAGGAAAAAGAAAGGATGATGAGGATGACGAAGATTATTGATTTTTTTAAAAAAAGTAGTGATTCAAGAAACTACGTAATTGCCATTTTAGTATTTATCACAGTCTTAAGTTTAGCGGTTTTAACTCAAAATGGTTATCCATTTAACCGTACCGCACTTGATTTGGGATTTGCAGAAGTTCAGTGGTATGCAGTCTTTATTTTAACTGGACTTAGCTTAGGTGCATTTATTGCATATGAAGAATTTAAACGTGTCGGATGGAATCCAGATTTATTATTTGATGGACTTCTTTGGGCAGTACCACTATCCATTATTGGTTCGCGTTTATATTATGTGATCTTTGATCCAAACCCAAGTTATGGTTCATTGATCGATATCATTAACATCACCAACGGTGGTTTATCTATCCACGGTGCTGTCATTACTGCGTTTATCTTTGTTTTCTTCTTTACTCGAAAAAAGAAGTTGGAGTTTTGGGTGTTAGCAGACATTCTTGCTGTTGGTTTCTTAATTGGACAAATCATTGGACGTTGGGGAAACTTTATGAATGCTGAGGCTTACGGTCCAGCGATTGAATCAAGTTTTATGCTAAACATCCTACCTACGTTCATTAAGGAACAAATGACCATTTCAGGTGTTGTTCATCATCCTACATTCCTTTATGAAGGTTTATGGAATTTTGCTGGGTTAGTCTTCTTACTTATTGCTAGAAGAAAACGCTGGTTTAAAGTAGGCGACATGATGGGTTTATATCTCATATGGTATGGACTAGGTCGTGGTGCGATCATTGAACCACTTCGTACAGGTGGCGATCCCGGAGATGCATTACGTATGTTTGGTCTACCAACAAACGTTATTCTTTCCTTAACCTTATTTATGCTTGGTGGTCTTGCATTAATTATTGTGAAACATTACGTCATCAAAGATCAAAAGTATTACAAAGACATCTTGGTAGAGCAGCATGATTAAAACGGTTTTGTTTGATTTAGATGGCACTTTAATACAGACCACTGAGATTATTATCGATACCTTTAAAGTGACATTTAAAAAATATTTTCCAGATTTAAACCTAACAGAAACTGAGTATACCAACATGTTAGGACAAACACTTTTTACAACATTTGGTTATTACGCTTCAACTAAAGAACAAGTCGATGAAATTGTCCAATTTTATCGTGCTTATTCCAATGATTTAATTGAACAAGGATTACTTGCTTATCCAGGTGCGAAAGACGTATTAGCTTTTCTTAAAAAGAAAAAGATTACAGTAGGTGTTGTCACCTCAAAAATGAGAAAAGTCGCACAGCATCATTTAGAAATTACTGGATTAGCATCTTATATTGATGGACTGATTGGTTATGAAGATGTAAACGAACATAAACCGTCACCAGAACCTATTGAAAAAGCGTTAGCACTGTTTAACGCGAAAAAAACAGCCACAGTCTATGTTGGTGACCATGAAAATGATATCATCGCTGCAAAAAAAGCAGGCATTTTCACGTGTGCAGTGACGTATAGTCACCGGTTGAAAGAGATGTTATCCTATCAACCTGATTACGTGATCGATGAGTTAAACCATATCAAAGATTTAGTTTAAGAGGAGAGATATTTATGTTATATGATGTATTAATTATTGGTACAGGTCCTGCAGGTATTACTGCAGGGATTTATGCAAAACGCGCGAACTTAAAAGTTGCAATGTTTGAAAAAGATACACCTGGTGGTCAACTTTCAAAATACAATGAAATTGAAAACTACACAGGTACAAAAAAAGTTGCTGGTTATGAACTTGCAACGATGATGATTGACCATGCTTATGATTTAGGCATTGAAGTCATCTATGATGAAGTGACTAAAGTTGAGAATTCGGGAAACATCAAAAAAGTCATTACACCAAATGCAACCTATGAAACAAAGACGGTCATTGTCGCAACCGGTAATGTCCCAAGACGTTTAGGTGTTGAAAATGAAGATGCATTAGCGATGAATGGTATTAGCTGGTGTGCCATCTGTGATGGTCCTTTATATAAGGAAAGAAAGTTAGTGGTCATTGGTGGTGGTAACTCTGCTGTTGAAGAAGCTTCATACCTTGCAACACTTGCAACACACGTTACTGTTGTTCAAAACCTAGATTTCTTAACAGCCGATCCTAAAGCACAAGACATTTTAAGAAGTATGCCTAATGTTGATTTCAGATTTGGTTCAGTTGTCTCCAAATTTGAAATGGAAAATAACACCTTAACTGGTGTAACCATTCAAAACAATAAAGGCGAAAAAGAAACCATTTCTGCTGAAGGTGTTTTTGAATATGTCGGTTTAATTCCAGTGACAACCTTCATTAAAGATTTAGGTATCACAAACCAATATGGTTATGTGGTTGCTAATGAAAAAATGGAAACAGCAGTTCCTGGTATTTATGCAGCAGGTGATGTGACTGTAAAACAAATTCGTCAGGTTATCACAGCAGCATCCGATGGTGCTATTGCAGCACAAAATGCATTAAAATATATTGAATCTTGGAAAGCCTAAATGAGTTTTGCGAAAACTGTTAAAGAGGAACTGGTCACTGTTCCGGTTGAGCTAGATGAACAACTTGCAGAGTTTTCTGCATTCATCAATCTCAATGGTGAATTTCATATAGCAAGCAGACAAAAAATGCTTGACTTTAAAACCAATAATCCGACCGTTGCCAAACGGTTTTTGCAATTAGTCAGAGCTTTATATCAATCAGAAACAAGTTTAATCACACAAAAGATTAATAAATTAAACCAAAAAAATGCAATTATCATCCGTATTCATACACGTGTCGAAGACATCGTGAATGAACATGGACTTTTAGAAAATCCCATTGAAAATCAAGAATTAACGACATCAACACCTGAAGCAAAGAAAGCATTTTTAAGAGCTGCATTTCTTTCAGGAGGTTCAGTCAACCATCCTAAAACAGCGGAATACCATTTAGAGATCTATACCAATAATCCTAAACAAGCTGTATTCCTTCAAAGTGTGATGAATACCTTCGATTTAAACGCGAAAATCACGAAAAGAAGACAAGGCTTTATTTGTTACTTAAAAGATGCAGAAGGCATCAGTGATTTCTTGCAAATTGTAGGGGCTCAAAACTCTGTTTTCCAGTTTGAAGATATTCGCATTAAACGTGATTTTAATAACTCGATTAATCGCGTGATGAACATGGAAATCGCAAACGAAAGAAAAGCGATTGTAGCAGCAAATGAACAACTCAGAGATATTGAACTCATTGAAACCTACATTCCTCAAGATCACATTGACTTAAAAACAAAACAAGTCATTGATTTAAGAAAAGAATACCCAGAAGCAAGTTTAAAAGAACTTGTTGAATTATTCGAACAAACCTATAAAGAACAAATCAGTAAATCAGGTTTGAACCATCGTTTAGTCAAAGTTAAACAGATGGCTAATGAACTTAAGGAGGGATTATCATGATTATCGGCATCGGTATCGACTTAGTCGAACTCGATCGTTTAAAAGAACTCATGAGCGACCGTTTCATCGATCGTATTTTATCTCCTGAAGAAAAGAAACAATACTTAAATATTGCTGCTGAAAACACAAAACTATCCTTTATCGGTGGACGCTTTGCTGCTAAAGAAGCATTATTTAAAGCCATATCCAAAGGCAATGGTACAGCTTACTATAGAGATTTCTCCATTTTAAACTACGATCATGGCCAACCTTATGTCGAAACAGACTTTTTTAAAGATGATGAAATCATTCATCTTTCCATCACACATACCGATCATTATGCAATGGCTTATGTGATGATCGAGAAAGTTTAACATAATATTCGACAAAGTTGTATTTTAAAATCTTATTCGGTATAATTCATATGAAGAGGATGTGACATTATGGCAAGAGTTCAACACGCAAAAGAAGCCAACAAAAAGATTCAACCCAAAGATCAAAAAGGTAATACCCAAAGTAAAGGTAAACAAGAATTAGCAAAAACAGCTGCTAAACGCGAACCCTCAAAAAATGAGATTATGTTTTTCCGTTTAGGAATGTCCATTATTGCACTTGCATTAATTACAGTTGCAATTATCTTTACCGTTGAGTATTTTATGAATAAAGAAGAAGAACCTGGTGTGTTTGATGATTACATCAGCATCACCGCAGCTGACTTACAGTATCTCACAGGTTATGATGATAACTCAGGTGTTTATGGAGATTTCACGTATTTCGCTGGTCAAGAATCTTATGAAGAGTTGTTTGAATTAATTAATACAAACACTGAAATCTATATTTTCTTCTACAGCAGTTCCAACTTAAATGATGAGGTTGTCAATGCGATTAAAGAAGCAGATTTAGAAGGTAAAGCATTCTTCATCGTTGATTTAGATACAGAAGCAGCTAACTTAACAGGAGCTAACTACGATCACTTAAATCTCGATTTAGAGAGAACCAATCTTCTTGTAACCTTTGATGTAGAATTACAAGAATTTACGATTGAACTTCGTGTAGTAGATATCGTCAGAGAGCTTGGAAGAATCTAAAAACTATAAAAGGGCTCAGCCCTTTTGTGCTATTAAGGGGTAGAACAATGAACGAACAGATTTTGTTAGACATTCAAAAAACATTAAGTATTCCAATGAAAGGCATCACCACAGTCCTAGAACTTCTTGAAGAAGGTAATACCATTCCTTTTATCGCGAGATACCGTAAAGAAGCAACCGGAGGATTAGATGAAGAGCAGATCAATGAGATCTATAAGACATGGGAATACCAAAATAATCTTCTTAAAAGAAAAGAAGATGTGATTCGCTTAATCGATGAAAAAGGGATGCTCACTGAAGATTTAAAGAAAGAAATTTTAAGTGCGCAGAAATTAGTCGAAGTTGAAGACTTATATCGTCCATTTAAAGAAAAGAAAAAGACAAAGGCTACTGAAGCGGTTGCTAAAGGTCTTGAACCACTCGCTAATTTCTTGATGATGTTTACGAATTCAGATGTAAACCAAGAAGCGAAAAAGTTTTTGAAAGATGATGTTCCAACTGAACAAGATGCCATTGAAGGTGCTAAGTATATCATTGCTGAAATGATTTCTGATGATGCAAACTATCGTAAAGCCTTAAGACAAGAAATGGTGAGCCATGGTGTTGTAATGACATCTGTAAAGAAAAACGCTGTTGATGAGAAAAAGACTTACGAAATGTATTATGAATACCAAGAACCCGTCAGTAAAATTCGTCCTCATCGCATTTTAGCGATTAACCGTGCTGAAAATGAAAAAGTCTTAACTGTTAAAATTGAATCTGATAAAGAAAGAATGACGTCTTACCTTGAACGCAAAGTGATTAAGCGTGAACAATCACCTTCTGCAATTTTTGTTAAAGAAGCCATTGAAGATGCATTAAAGCGTTTGATTTATCCATCTTTAGATAGAGAAGTTCGTGCAGAACTCACTGAAAAAGGTGAAGAACAAGCGATTGAAATTTTCGCAGTTAACTTACAAAAATTACTTTTACAACCACCCATGAAAGGTAAAGTTGTGTTAGGAGTTGACCCTGCATTTAGAACAGGTTGTAAATTATCTGTTGTTAACGAACAAGGTACTGTTTTAGAGAAAAGCGTGATTTATCCACATGAAAAGACATTGGGTGGAAGAATTACAGATGAACAAGTGATTGAATCACAAAGAAAATTGTTACTTCTCATCAAGAAATATAAAGTTGAGATTATTGCAATCGGTAATGGTACTGCATCTAGAGAAACAGAAAGCTTTGTTGCAGAACTTATTAAATCAACGGGTATGAAAGTCCAATATGTCATTGTGAATGAAGCAGGAGCTTCAGTATACTCAGCATCTGAACTTGCAAGAGAAGAATTCCCTGATTTTTCTGTTGAAGAAAGATCAGCAGCATCGATTGCAAGACGTCTCCAAGATCCACTTTCAGAGCTTGTTAAAATTGATCCTAAATCCATTGGCGTTGGTCAATACCAACACGATGTGACACCCAAGAAGTTAAATGATCAATTAAACTTCGTGGTTACACAAGCAGTAAACCAAGTGGGTGTCAATGTGAATACAGCATCGAAAGCTTTACTGATGTATGTATCAGGTTTGAATAAATCAACAGCTGAAAACATTGTTAAATTTAGAGACCAATCAGGTAAATTTATCAGAAGAGAAGATTTACTCAAAGTTCCTAAACTGGGTGGTAAAACATACGAACAATCCATTGGCTTCTTACGCATTCCTGATGGTGATGAAGCACTTGATATGACTGCAGTGCATCCAGAGTCCTACGGGGTTGCTAAAGCGATTATGAAGCGTTATAACATCACAGGTGCTATGTTTGGTAAAGACATTGTTAAAGATGCAGTAACATCTATTGATCGTAAGAAATTACAAGAAGAAATGAATGTCGATAAATATACACTTGATGATATCTTAGATGCATTTATCGCACCTCTAAGAGACCCCAGAGAACAATATGCACAACCCCTTTTAAGAAGTGATATCTTAAAATTAGATGATCTATCTATTGGTATGGAATTAGAAGGAACTGTGAGAAACGTGGTTGACTTTGGTGCCTTCATTGATATCGGATTAAAAGAAGATGGACTACTCCATATTTCAAAAATCAGTAAATCCTACATCAAACATCCAAAAGATGTCTTAAATGTGGGTGACATCGTTAAAGTTTACGTACTTAACATCGATTTAGTCAAAGGCAAAGTCGGTTTAACCATGTTAAAAGAAACGATTGGAAAATAATAATAAACCCTTATCCTTGGATGAGGGTTTTACTTTGTAAAAGGATTAACATTTAAAGACTTTAGAAAACAATCATTTACCGTTCATTATTGGCATTAAATGGTTGACAAAGTAAGAAAAATACGCTATTCTATAAAGGCGTTCAAACGCACATTGACTTTGGCTGGAGCAATACTCAAGTGGCTCAAGAGACGCCTCTGCTAAGGGCGCAGGCTGGGAAACCGGCGCGAGGGTTCAAATCCCTCTTGCTCCGCCATTTTAATTAGGCCCGTTGGAGAAACGGTTAACTCACATGCCTTTCACGCATGCATTCACGGGTTCGAATCCCGTACGGGTCACCATTGCCATCAGTGTCCTCATTTCATATCGAAATGGGGGCTTTTTTTACCCTTGTTAAGCCATTGTTGAATTTAAAGTTGAAGCAAGATCATAGATTGAGGAACTCATTTTCGAATTACTCAGTAAAGGTAAAATATTAACACTGGTTTAAATGAAAACCACTTAGAGGATAGCTCTAGGTGGTCTTTTTGTACTGTGAGTTGAAATCCATCCTGGTGGAAATTGGCGGATTTTTAAGCATTTCTAAGCGACTTATCGAGTTTCGGTGAATAGGGTAATAGATCTTTGATATCCTTGGTTTGAATGTTGTCTAAGACATACTCTAAATACCTTGAGACATTTAAGTCATTCATCCGTGCTGTTCTGATGATTGAAAAGAGAAGCGTTGTATATCTCGCGCCATCATATGAACCCGAAGTCATAAACACTTTTCGGTTGATCACGAAAGGTTTGACTGCACGTTCAGCGATGTTATTCGATATTTCAATGTATCCTGATGTCAAATAGGTCGAAAGGTCACCCCAGATATTTTTTGCATAGTTCACTGCGCTTTCCAAAACGGACCCCGGTTTATAGACATGGTTAAAAAGAAGATCTTCCAGTTCTTTTAAGATCGGTGGATGCTCTTTGTTACGACGGATGAGGATGTCTTTTGCGTTCAGTTTTTCCTTTTTATAGAGGGATTCCATATGAAAGAGTTGTCCAATCACGTCTAATATCTTCTTCGCGTAACTCGACGAATGGTTTTCTTCGGGTAATGTTTTAACGATATCTGCGAAGCGTCTTCTCACATGTGCGAAGCACCTTTGCAGTTTGATGTTTGGATTGTCTTTCTTGAGCTTCGTATAGCCTTTGAAGTCATCGCACACGATGGTTCCTTCATAATCGGTCAGCCACGCTGCGGTGCGGTCGATCGCTCTCGATTCATGAAAGTCATAGATGGCGATCTGACGATCATAATAGCTCGATGTATACACATACACATAGCTTTTCTTACGCTCTTTATCCGTTTCAGGACGCTTGCTGATGGATAAAGTGGTTTCATCTGCGTGGATGACTTTCGCTTGATTATGCAGTAAATCCTCTTTCATCGTGTGATAGATGGGTTTTAAGATGTTTGCTACCTTCGCCATATAAAAGGCTAGATTCTGTTTAGAGATTTCAATATCTAAGGTCTCTTTGATATGTCTTGAGAGGTGCTCGAATGGGATCCCTAACTCATACTTGTGGTAAGCGATAGAAGACGCGAAGGAATGCGTCATGATGCTGCCAGGAAATAAAGACGTTGATAGCGGATAATAGATCTGATTATCCTTAGGATTACATGCGCTACACTTGCAGCTCTGTTTGATGATCTTGGTCACCTTAAGCGTTGCAGGGATGGATTCAACCACATAACGCACCTTTTCAGATGCTAAAGATAAATCATGTCCACAGGACGGACATGAACTTATCTCAGGTTTCTCATATCGCGTTTCACTCACGTGACGTTCAAAATCAAAGTTTTCAAAGTGTTTAGACTTTTCTTTTCGAACCCTTTTCTCTTTAACTAAAGTCTCAACCTCATTGATGATGACGGGCTTCATCACCTCTGTCTGAGGGATGAATTTCTTAACGCGTTCAATCGTATATTTTTCAACGACGTTTTCTTTCTCTTTAAGGATGTGATTAAGCTTCTCATTCGCCTCAAAAAGAAGACGGAGCGTCTTCTCATGTTCATTCGTCAAATCATGATAGGTCTTGTTTAGATCTTGATGATGCACCTCTAAGTCCCGATGTTTGACTGATAAGGTCTTATTTTCTTGTTCGAGACGCTTGATCTCGTTTAAGGCTTCTTTAAGGTTCATACCTTAAGTATAACATATATTTTGGCTTTTACTATATACATAGTATATAGTAATTTACTTTTTAGTACCCGATTTCTTTGTTTTTTTCCTCTATGATTTTGAGCCCTCTTAAGATTTGTTTCAAATCGGATACGTGATATCCACCGCTCCTGGTGACCTCTGGCCATTTAAACTTGGTGAAATTGATCTTGTTGATCAGTAACCATGTCCCATAATCATCCTCATAATAGATCTTGATCGTCTTCCTGTCCTTTGAGCAGAAGACAAAGAGGGTGTGCATCATCTCCACGGGTGTGAAGTTACAGCACAGTAAGAGTTGAAATTTTTGCATCCCTGCTCTCATATCGATCTCTTTGGTATAAAAGTAAATCTTTTGAATCCCTTTATAGTCGATCATAGATCAGTCCTACAATCTTTAAAGCTTGTTCAAGCGATGTGGTGATTTTCATCTCCTTGGTCTCGATCACGACGATGGAATGATCAAAGCGTGTGAAGTGTGTCGATTTCTTCGTGATCTCGTCATCCTTTAACATATTCATTCTCATATCTTCCTCATCAAGTAAATCTCCTGGCTTTGAATCGAGATTATCGATACGAATGAAGTCTCCTTGTAAGTGATTATAGGCTGCGACCCAGTCTTTAAGTGTAGAACGATTGAGATGCTCTAATCTTGCAAACTCACTTAAACCGCGTCCTGATTGCCTGTATTTCTTGACCATATCGAGTCGATCTCGATCAGTATAATGTTTTCCCATGTGTTATTCCCTCGTTTCATGGTCTTAGGATACGAAAAAACACTCCATTTTGTTAGAGTGTTAATATTTGACCTTTACCTTTGTAATTCTATTTTTAGTGTTTATGTATAAGGATTTAATCTTATGACAACTAAGTCTTTAACAAAAAAGACTCCTTAATTGGAGTCAGTTCATTTTGTTTTGGTGCGGACGATGAGATTTGAACTCACACGGCATAAGCTGCCACATGCCCCTCAAACATGCGTGTCTACCATTCCACCACGTCCGCCATTAAAAAAGGTGCGAACACCTTTTTTATCCTTATTCGACAGCAATGATATAGGTATAAATATCTTGCTTACCCTCAATAATATCAACTTCGATATCTGGATTGAGTTTTTTAGCATGAGCAACAATCAAATCAAGTTCGTCTTCATCTGTATCATTACCATAGAAAATTGTAATGATTTCACGGCTTTCATCAACCATATCTTCTAGCAAGCCTTTGGTTGTTTCCAATCTGGATGCTGTTGATACTTTGATTTCCCCACGTGTAATACCAATAAAGTCACCATTTTTGATTTGAACACCATTTAATTCAGTGTCTCTCACTGCATATGTTACTTCACCTGAACGCATATTGGATACGATTTCCATCATGGATTCAACATTTTCATCAATTTCTTGTGTTGGATCAAATGCCATGAGTGATGAGTAACCATGTGCAATACTCTTTGTCTTTAAGACGCGAATTGAACGGTTAGGAAGTAAATCTAATGTTTGTTCAGCGGATAAAATAATATTTTTGTTATTAGGTAAGATAATGACGTGTTCACAGTTTAATTCTTCAACTGCTTTAACGAATGCTTCTGTAGAAGGATTCATCGTTTGACCACCATCAATGATCAGATCAACACCGAGTTCCTTAAAGGCATCATGAATACCTTGACCAGATGCTACAGCAATCAATCCATACTTCGACTTTTTCTTTGAAACTTTTTTCACTTCAGGTTGTTGTTCTTTATGCTCATGAACGTTATCACCTAAGATCGTTTCATTTTGAATACGCATGTTTTCAATCTTAATGGTTTGTAAATCACCGTATTTTTGAGCTAATGTAAGTGCGACACCTGGTTGATTTGTATGTACGTGTACTTTTAAGAGATCATCATCTGTAACAACAACTAAAGAATCACCCATTTGAGAAAGTGGATCTTTCATGTAGTTTTCGTTGAATTTCTCTGGTTTATGTAATTTAACGATAAATTCTGTGCAATAGCCAAACTTAATATCAACAGCACCTAAATTTTCAGCGCCATGATAATGTTCTTTTTGTTTAGGTTGATGTTGAACTTCTGCTTCATTCAGCATCTGTCCTTCAAGAGCCATGACCCAACCTTCAATGATTTTAATGAATCCTGCGCCACCTGAGTCAACGACACCTGCTTCTTTTAAAACAGGAAGTAACTCTGGAGTCTTAATTAAGGTTTCATTTGCTTGTTCTAAATACATCTTTAAAACTTCTTCAACGCTATGTAAGTTTGTGGATTCACGGGCAACCTTTTCAGCAGACTCTCTAACAACCGTCAGAATAGTTCCTTCAACAGGATCCATTACAGCACGATATGCCATTTGATAGCCACCAACAAGTGCTTGAATAAACTCTTGAATGGTTGCTGATCCATTATCAATCTTTGCGATTTCAGAATAAACACCGCGGAAAAATTGGGAGAGGATAACACCAGAGTTACCTCTTGCCCCCATGAGTAAGCCACGGGATAGAATTTTTGAAATATCAACAATTGATTGAGAATCTAAACTATTTACTTCTTTAATGCCTGCCATCATCGTCATTTGCATGTTCGTTCCAGTATCTCCATCGGGTACTGGGAATACATTGAGATGATCGATTTCTTTGTGATTATTTTTAAGGTTTAC
>MIDA01000051.1 GCA_001830045.1 Tenericutes bacterium RIFOXYA12_FULL_35_10
CTCTTGGATCAGCTTCGATTGAACCGACAAGCGTAAATTCTTTTTCTTCGCCTGTTTCAACAAAACGGATAATGACACTCTTACCGATATTGACGATATCACGATCATCGGTTTTAATGATTTTAACGTTCTTTAAAATGGTTTCAATTTCAGCAATTCTTGATTCAATACGTGCTTGTTCGTTACGAGCAGCATCATAATCCGCATTTTCTGATAAGTCACCTTGAGCTCTTGCTTCTTTTAAAGCTTCTTTATTTTCTTCACGTTTAACATCTTTTAAGTAAGTTAATTCAGTTTTTAGATTGTCGACACCTTCTTGGGTCAATTGGAACAATTGTTTCACGGCCATGGTGTACCTCCTTAAATTTCTTTATCATTATACACTATTTTTCAGTGGATTGCTATTTTTTTTAAGCCTTTTTGATAGATACGGTGATTTGGCATGAGCAGATCTAAGACATGATAAAAATCTTTTGAATGATTAAAGACTTTTGCATGTGCATATTCATGATACATCACATAGGTTAAATAAATGGGATCTAACCTCGTTAAAAACGAATTTAATGTAATTTCGTGATTCTTTTTGTGATAACTGCCAAATTTCGATTTTAAATATTTGATTTTGATGGGACAAGGACTGATACCAAGTTGTTTGATTTTGTCATCAATTTCGGGTTTGATTTCACCTATTTTTTCTAAAAGAAATAAAGCATAAATTCTTTTTTTAATGTGCTCTATATCTTGATTCATCGCTTTCACATAGATCACGTCTTCACTCATTTCAACATGAAAACGTCCCTTGGTTAAGATGAGTGTATATGTTTTACCCCATAGTAAGATGATATCATCCGCTTCTCTAGCTGTTGATTCATTAATCTTTTGATAAAATGTATCGAACTTTAAATCAATAAAGGATTCAATCGCCTTAAGTGAAGTCTTGGGATGACAAGTGACATGAAGTATCCCTTCTTTGACTCTAAAATAAGCGTTTTTATTATGCTTACGAACGATCATATACAAAATGTATTTTCCGTCTTTTATATAGGTGTTCATCGTTTTCTAAGCATGGCGTAAGGTTCAACTGGAAAGGGAACCTTCATCTTAACAATCTGTTTAGGATGTCTTGCAACATCTAAGATATTGCCTTCTTCATCTTTTAGACCTTCAACCTTAAAGGGCTCAACGAGGCCACTTGGATGAAACATCTCAACCTCTTCACCATCTTTGAAATTGTTTCTTTGTTCTATGGTGGCTTCTTTATTTTTTGCATCATAAGACACCACTAAACCAATAAATAGTTGTGTTGGTCTTTCACTTCGCATGTTATAGAGTTGTTGTTCAACACCTGGCATACCTTCTAAATACCCATGTGATGCCAGTCTATTTTCTGCCTTCTCAAGTTCTTTCATGTAGGGCATAGAATCATCTATTTTTCCATCACGAAGATAATCATCAATGAGTTTTCGATAGGTTGATACCACGGTTGCGATATAGTGTAAGCTCTTCATACGTCCTTCAATTTTTAGTGAAGAAACGTTCGCATCAATGAGATCTGGAATTTGTTCTAATGCTTCTAAATCTTTACTAGACATACTAAAGGGTTGATCTGAGACCTTCATACCATCAACTCTTAAATCATAATTCCAACGACATGAATGTGCACAACCTCCACGGTTCGCATCACGGTCTGTCATGTTATTGGATAGACTACATCTTCCAGAAAAACTCATACACATCCCACCATGAATAAAGACTTCAATGTCTGCATCTGTTTTCTCTTTAAGATTTTTAATTTGATGTTTATCAAGTTCACGTGCTAAAACAATGCGCTTAACACCGTGGTTATACCAAAAATTAACGACCTGTGCGTTTGTTGCACTTTGTTGCGTAGATAAATGAACTTCGAGTGTTGTATGTTTTAATGCCATATCAACAATGAAGGGTGACGCAGAAATAATCGCGTCCACATTCGCTTTTTCTAAATCTTTTAAATATTCAATTAAACCATCCATATCTTCATGATGTGGAATAATGTTTGTCGTTACATAAACTTTTTTACCACGTTCATGGGCAAAAGATGTTGCTTCCATGATATCTGAAACAGTAAAGTTAGACGCTCTTGCACGAAGTGAAAAATTCTGACCACCAATAAAAACAGCATCAGCTCCATACATTAACGCAATCTTTAATTTTTCTAAGTCACCAGCTGGTGCGAGAAGTTCTATCACTGTTCGCCACCCTTACCCTTATAAATCGTTTTCTTGAAGAAAAAGCCTTCATCCCAAGTTTCATGAAACTCAGTTTGAATTTTTTCTTTTAGTAATTCATTTTTTGTTTGATACATTTCACACACTAATGCACCATAATAGTCATCTTTAAAAAGTGTATCGATGACCATATAATCGATGAATGTCTTTAAAGTATCTAGTTGATTAAACGCATGCATCACATTCGAACGAAAAACATGTGTTCCCGCATCATCTTCTAAGATGGGATAGGGATCTTCTTTTCGATGTTCTTCAATGATCAATAAATCTTGACGATAGCGTAGCGCCATCTCTTCATTTAAAAAATCCACATAATTTTGAACGAGTTTTCTTTTTGAATAAAACATACTTAAATGACCATGCCCAACCATGAACATGTTCACTTTCTTTTCAGAACCAATCTTTTTTAAGTCTTCAAGCGTAATTTCTTTAGCTGCATAAACACCAAAAACTTGAAATTGATCTAAAAAATTGAAATCATAAACGTTAGTGATGAGTGTTTCTGGGTTATAAATAGCTTTTTGATTTAACCCTTTTTCTTGAAGAAGGACCAAAGCTCCTAAATCAGCAACAATCACACCTGTTATATGGCTAAAATCAAGATCATCTAACCAAACTGAAAAATGAGACAACTCATCATCTGTCATCATTTGATTTGCTTGAATGAAAACCTCTTTATTCAGGTTTTTAATTTCTTTTGCGATGTGATTGATTTCTTCAACATCAAACGAATGTGTTAATCTTGCACCAAACTGGTGGTTGCCGATGATAAAACCATCCGCATACGTAGATAACATCTCGATATTTATTGAATCATGTAATGTCATTAATAATTTCATAGTTAAACCTTCTTTGATACTGATAAGCCATCGCCATCATCATAAAATGTGGTTTCATAATGGGGATGTTCTTTTAAAAACGTTTTAAAAACTTTTATTTTTCGAAGCAATGCTTGCGTATGTCTGTTGACTTTATCGGGTGTTAAGTGATGAAAATGCAAATTATCACAAATAATATAGCCACCTTTTTTTAAATAACGTTCATATTTATTAAAAAAAGTTTGGTACTGTGATTTTGCTGCATCAATAAAAATGAGATCAAACATCCCTAAATCACCTTCATACGTCAGTGCATCAAAAGGGATCAGTTCAATTCTTTTTTCATTATCAAATAAATCAAAATGACGTCTTGCTTCATCAATCATGAATTCATCTCTTTCAAGTGTTTTCACGTTGCAACCAAAAGAGGCCATAGCGAGTGCGCTATAGCCAATAGCTGTACCAATCTCAAGCACATCTTTAATGTTGTGCTCTAAAACAAATGCTTTCAAAAAGAGGTAAACCTCATCTGTGATAATGGGAACTTTTTTGCTTATGGCATACGCTCTTAGTGAAGCTAGACTCATGCTTTCGCTTCGTCACTTTCCTCTTCGTCATCGTCCTCATCTTCTTCTTCAGCATCTAATTCATCATAATATGCTTGTAAGACTTGGTCGAGCATATCCCATTCAGCGTCTGTTTCGATGTCTTTGAACTCACCTTCATCATCCGTTTCGCCTGGAACATAGATGGCTGCACTTACTTCATGCGTATCAACGAATTCAAACACAACATAATTCTTTCCGTTTGCTTCGTGGGTAAATAAAATATCACATACTGCTTCGTCACCATTTTGATTAGTAACGACCATTTGATTGTCTTTTAACATTGTATTAAGCTCCTTTGTAATTTAAATAATTTTGTAAAATGATGACTGCTGCGAGTTCATCCTTTTTATCCTTTTGTGTTTTACGTCTTTCTGACCCTTGAATCATCACTTTTCGAGCAGTTTGGGTAGACATACGTTCATCCCATAAAATAATGTCTGCTTGTGTTTCTTTTTCAAGTAATACTTTAAATGCTTCGCTAATCTTTCCACGAATACCAATATCGTTATTCATATGTTTGGGAAGACCTAAAACGACGATGTCGATCTTATGTTCTTTAATCAGTTTTAAAACCATAGCTGCTGCATCTTCGTATTTATCTTCAATAAATCTTAGTGTCGTCAGTGTGCTCGCGATAATGCCAGATTCACTGATTGCAACCCCAACTGTTTTACTTCCTAAATCTAATCCTAAATAACGTTTCATAAGGCTTGTTCGATTTCCTTTTTAATGAGGTCAAGTTTGGAAACATCTTGTGTTCCGCCTTGAGCAAAGTTACCTTTACCGCCACCTGAACCACTTGATAGGTTTGCTGCATGTTTAACTAAATCAGCAGCATTATTCAGTTCACTCTTACATAAGAAGGTCAGTTTACCTTCAGAAACATTGATTAAGAAGAGTGTTTCTGCCTTTATTTTATCATAGAGTCCATCAATCAGTTGCTTTAAAACCTTTTGATCAAGACCTTCGGTAACAATCACTTGTTTTTTGTTTGAAGGATCTTGAATGAAATCATCTAAACGTTTTAATGTCGACTCAGAATTTTTTCTTAAAACTTCTTTTTCATATGTTTTAGCAAGTTCTTTTAACTGACTGACATAGGCTCTAAAATGGATGATATCTTGATATGAACCAAGAAGTTCTGGTGCATGAGGAATCTCTAATTGCTCATCTAGACGCTTGATTTTATCAACGATTAAACTGATTTCTTGTTCTTGTGGCTCTAAGTAATGTTTGACTTGGTTTTTGAGATCAAATCCGGTAACACCTTCCATACGATAAATGCCTGAACCAATCGATTCATACGATGTAATCGCGAAATCGATAATTTCTTTCGTATTTTTAACGTGTGTACCACCACAAAACTCTTTACTCCAACCCATATCAACGACTCTGACGATGTCACCATATTTTTCACCAAAGAGTGCCATGGCTCCAAGTTTTCTTGCTTCTTCAATGGGAAGTTTTCTGATAACGACATCAAGGGGTGTTTCTTTAATATAATGATTAACTAACTTTTCGACTTCCAGAATGCGATCATCTGATTCAGTTTCATAATGATTGAAGTCAAAACGCCAGCTCCATGGAGCAACTTGAGAACCTTGTTGGTTTGCATGTTTTCCAAAAATATCTTTAATCGCTTGATGGAATAAGTGTGCTGCACTATGGTTTCTTACCGTTTTTAATCTTTCTTTGGGATCAACAACAGCTAAAACTTCATCACCAATTTCATATTCGCCTTCAACTTGATGAATAAACTGACCATGTGGAAGTTTTGATACATCGGTCACTGCTAAACCGTTGATCCAACCTTTATCTGCCACCTGTCCACCAGATGTTGCATAAAAAGGTGTTTGGTCTAAAACAATACCGTTTGGAAATACTTTGATGACTTTTGCTTCGGTTTGTAAAATGTCATAACCAACAAATTGTGACGGTTCAGTGAAATTTAAATAAGCTTCTTCTTGAGCCTTCATTGACGCAGTTTCTCCACGTGCAGCTCTTGAACGTTCTTTTTGTTTTTCTAATTCATTCTTAAATGCATCTAAATCGACTGAAACGCCTTGTTCTTCAGCATATTCTAGGGTAAGTTCAATGGGGAACCCATAGGTATCATAAAGTTTAAACGCAGTTTCTCCACTGACTAAATGACCTTCTTTTTCGATGGCATCCATGAGATGCTTTTCACCTTCATTGATGGTTTCTAGGAACTTTTGTTCTTCTTTTAAAACAAGTTTTTTGACGATATCCTTGGTTTCATGAAGATTTTGATAGAATACACCCATCACTTCAACCACATTATCAACAAGTTCAAATAAGAAAGGCTTCGTTAATCCGAGTTTTCTTCCGTATTTGACAGCACGTCTTAAAAGACGACGTAACACATAGCCTCTACCTTCATTGGATAAGATAGCACCATCTGAAATCGCGAAAGTTAAGGCTTTAATGTGATCAGCGATCACTTTAAATGCCATTTGACCTGTATAAGTAACGCCAGATAATTTTTCTGTATGCTTAATGATTGGATAGAAAAGATCAGTTTCAAAATTGGTTTCTGTCTGTTGAATCACGCATGCAAAGCGCTCTAAACCAGCACCTGTATCAATATTTTTTGAAGGCAGTTCAGGATAGTTTTCTCTTGCTAAACCTGGTTTTGAATTAAACTGTGAGAACACGATGTTCCAAATTTCGATGTATCTTTCATTTTCGAGATCTTCTTCAATCAATTCTTTACCACGCTTGTCATAAGATTCACCGCGGTCATAATAGATCTCAGTATCTGGACCACAAGGACCAGATCCAATTTCCCAAAAATTATCAGTTCTTGGAATTAAATGAGATGGGTCAACCCCAAGTTCAATCCACCGATTTTTAGCATCTAAGTCATCTGGATAGTAAGTCATGTAAAGTTTATCTAAAGGAAAACCAAACCACTTTGGATCCGTTAATAGTTCAAAACCAAATGCAATCGCTTCATGCTTAAAATAATCTCCAATAGAGAAATTTCCTAACATTTCAAAAAATGTGTGATGTCTTGCTGTTTTACCCACATTATCGATGTCATTGGTGCGTATGCACTTTTGGACATTGGTAATACGAGGGTTTTGTGGCTTTTCAGTACCATCAAAATATTTCTTTAAAGGTGCAACCCCTGCATTGATCCATAATAATGTTGGATCATTTTGAGGAACAAGTGAAGCGGATGCTTCAACTTTATGCATCTTTGACTTAAAGAAATCTAACCACATTTGACGAATTTCTGCTGCTGACATGTATTTCATAACTTAACCTCCCGAAAATCAATAAAAAACGCCCTTAGATTGCCTAAGGACGTATAATCTACGCGGTACCACCTTAGTTCTAGGAAAAATCCTAGCCCTCAAATGTCGTTATGGCCGACTGACCTTTTGCTCCCAAACAGCTTTCACAACGTTTTCTCTTCGTTTACACCAACCACGAAGTCTCTTTAAGCAAAACGGTTGTTACTCCTTTTGTTCATCGCGACTATATTTTAACATAGCATGAACATGAATGTAAAGTGATATCAAGAAAGATGTGATTTATGCGCTTTTTGACTTAAAAATCTTCGAAAAAACGAAGAATGAACCTAAAGCTAACCACAAACAAAGAATAAAATATCTAACGAAATCTAACCATAAATCAAGGACCGTCATATCAGCATCGATATCTGTAGTATAAGGTAAAACCATCTTTAATCCTTCTTTAAGAAGAAGGGCTACAGTTAAACCTAAGACATAGGTTAAAACTTTTTGTAAAACTGTTCTTTGTTTAACATCATAATGGATATACTTTTTCTCCAAATCATAACCAATCGTTAATGCTAACATCGCTGAAACTGCAACATAATAGTTCTTCTCTAGAACAATAAAGAGTAACCCAAATAAAACGGGAGATGCAAAATAAATGAATTTTTGTGGGGTCATCTTTAATTTAGGTCCTACTTTTAATATCGTATAGAATACGACAAACGCGACAAGCATACCAACGATGACATCAGAAAAATAATGTTGACCTAAGTAAATACGTGATATAGAAACTAAAACAGCGATCGTAAAGACAAGGGGTGTTACCCATTTATTTGCTTTACCAAATTCTTTATTTAGAGTCAGTGCCATTGTCATTGAGCCTTGTGCATGTCCTGATGGCATCGAATGCCCATAAGAACCTTCACCAACGACTTCTACAACACCTGCTTGCCATGGTCTTGGACGGTTAATAAAAAACTTTAAGAAATCATTTACTGCAATCGTACCTAAAAAGATCATCATAAAACGGTAACCTAAATCTTTACTGACAACCCAGTATAAAATTGAAGAAATGATCAGAAATACAAGTTCATCACCAAATTCAGTAATGAATAAGAAAAATGCATCTAAAAAGCCGTTACGAATACTTTCAAACCATAAACTAATCGCTTGATCCATGAAAATCTCCTTTATTTAAGATATTTATATGGATTATAGCATATTTTATTTGATGTTCAAAGCACTATACTTCATGTTTGTTGTATACGTAAAGCATCTCATAATGAGGAATATCATCTTCCATATAAGGTCCATGAATAACAGAAAAACCTAAATGCTCGTAATAGGATTTTAAGTATGCTTGACCTGATATTCTGATGTTAGATTTCGTGTCATCCATAATCTTTTGAATCATCTGAGAAGCTAAACCAAGATTTCGATAGGCCGGATCAGTAACAACTCGTGAAATCGCATATTCCTCATATTTAAATCCGGGTGGAATTAATCTGATATAGCTAACAATTCTTTCATCATCCTTCATAAAATAATGAAGTGATACGAAATCTTTTTCATCTGTATCTTGATAAAAACATTGTTGTTCTAAGACAAAAACCCTCAACCGAAGGTCAAGGATTTGATAGAGTTCTTTATTATCTAATTCACTAAATGTTTTAACGTATATATTTTTGTACATATTTAAACGTCATAGGTGCACCGACTGCAGCCCATACTCCAATCAATAGATATCTGATAAAATCAAAGATGAGTACTTCTGGAAAAATGAGTTTTAACCCTTCTTTAATACCTAAGGCAATGATTAAACCAAAGATCACTTTAATCACTTGAACCCATATTTTCGCTTTTACATCATAGTGAACATATCTTTTTTCAAGATAATACCCTACTGCAAAACCGGTAAAACCACCTGCAGCAATAAATAAATCGTGATTGGGATAAAAGAAGAGTGCAAGAATGAAAAGAGGAACTAACATTAGTGTATAAATATGTTCATCATCTTTCATTAGATCAACAAGTTTAAATGCGACATGCGCTAAACCCATCGCTAGGATAACACCAACAACCACATCACTTAAAAAGTGTTGCCCTAAATACATTCTTGAAAATGGAACCAAAATAACGATGAACCATCCAACGATTTTTAACCATTTTTTCCCTGTTTTTTCAGATCCATAAAAAGCTGTATATCCTAAGACACCTGATGCTTGTGCGTGACCACTTGGAAATGAATAACCTGTCGTTCGCCAAGACACTTCAGATGAAATCCCTTGATAATAAAAGGGACGAATACGTTTAAATACCAATTTAAGTGCTGTATTCACCACTGCACTGATCATAAATGCGAATACAAACTTGTGAGCAAACTTTTTATCGATCGTCCAGTAAATGATCACTGCAACCGCGATAAAAACGATTTGGTCTCCCAACTGTGTAATCCAATAAAAGAGAAAATCAAATACAGGATTTCTTAGTAATTGTATCAGCTTAATGATCGCGAGTTCGAACTCCATAATGTCACCTCATCTTTAACCACTAACTCTTCTTCTTTACTTAAAACGATGTGATGAAACCCTTGGGGACGCATCCATGATGTACCATCGAAAAGTTTTTCTTCTTTTAGTTTTTCAATCATTTTTTTACCCATCAAGTAACCATACTGAGCTTTATGTTTTACTTCTTCAGGTTTAAAATCAAGAATATCGATCATCGTGACTGAAAACAATTTTTTAGCTTCCATATTGATCAGTAAAATATCTTCATACTCATATTTTTTAACATGAAATCTTGAATCAATCGGAACGGCAATAATAATGTCACATCCCTGGTCGATCAACGTGTTGATGGGACAGTTATCTTTGGTTCCCCCATCGACATAATAATCTTCACCAACTTCGGTTGAACCAAATAAAACAGGAATGGATGCCGATGCTAAAACTGCTTTATGTGGATCATCGATTTCATTCAAATGAAACACTTCTTTTTCCATACGGTGAAGTAAAACTTGATCAACCATCGATCCTTTTTTTATTTTAGAGGCAGTGACATATCCTTGAACTTTACTATCTCTAATCTCTTTTAAAGAAACTTGTTCAGATAATTTTTGATACATCTCTTGAATACTAAATAAGCCTAAACGATCAAATTTAATCCGTTCTAGTTTATGGCCATAGATTTCTGCATTATTAATCATTTCCCAAATTTCAATCATACGTTCATGGGATAATTTTGCCATCACCATCAGTGTATTAATCGCACCAATCGATGTCCCTGAAATATGTTGAATGTTTTTTAAAATACCAGCTTCTTCGAGGGCTCTTAACACACCAATTTGATATGAACCTCTGGCACCACCGCCACCTAAGGCAAGTCCAATTTTGGTCATAGAATCACCTTCTACTGTTTGAAATCTTCTTTAAGCGCATTTGTTGGTCTTTTTCTTTTAATGTTTCACGCTTATCGTAGTCTTTTTTACCTTTAGCTAAGCCAATCTCAACTTTAGCTAAACCTTCTTTTAAATAAATCTTTAATGGAACTAGCGTGTAGCCTTGTTCTCTTGTTTTTGAGAATAATTTAATGATTTCTTTTTTATGCATCAAAAGCTTTCGTGTTCTGGTTTCCTCATGATTGAACTGATTAGAAAATTCATATTTTGCAATATGCATATTATGCACAAAAGCTTCGCCATCTTTGATGGTGACGAATGAATCGTTAACGGTGACTTTACCCAACCGTATAGATTTAATTTCACTGCCTAAAAGTTGCAGTCCGGCTTCGTATGATTCTTCAATGAAGTAATCATGCCTTGCCTTTTTGTTTTGAGCGATAAGTTTCATGTTGATAATCCTTCTTGTTTTTCTTTTTATCGATAATACCAAAGTCCATCTTCTTTTGTGCAAGATCAACATCTAAGAGTTCAACTTTGATGGTATCTCCTAAACGGTATCGTTTACCACGATTTCCGACAAAGGTTAAGTTTGCTTCATCATACATGTAATAATCATCTAAAACACGTAGTGGTACAAAGCCTTCAATACCATTAGATAATTTAACAAACATTCCTGATGGCATCATCTGTGAGATGGTTGCTTTATAGACTTGTCCAATTTTATCTTGCATATATTCACAAGACTTTAATTTAGAGACATCTCTTTCCATTTGGATGGATTT
>MIDA01000052.1 GCA_001830045.1 Tenericutes bacterium RIFOXYA12_FULL_35_10
CTATTTATCTTCACCTTTATTTCATGGAATAGGTCCTAAAACAGCAGAAAAGATTGTTGATACATTAGGTGTTGATGCCATTCAATTAATCACGAAAGATAAATCTGTTTTAAAAAAGATTGGTTTATCAGCAATCAGAATCGAAAAATTTTACCAACAACTTATCGAAAACCAAACAAATGAACATATATTAGTGGCTTTATATGGCTATGAGCTTTCTGGTAAACTCGCGATGAAGTTATTAAATAAATATCAAATGCTCACCTTAGAGAAACTTGAAGAAAATCCTTACCGTTTAATCGATGATTTAGAAGGCATTGGCTTTATTAAAGCAGATGAGATCGCACGAAAACTCAATATCGAAAAAAATGATCCAAGACGGATACGTGCAGCAATCTTATATGCAATTGAGCAAGTCGCTTATCAAAATGGAGATATCTATTTACGTGCAGAACAGCTTGAACATGAAGCTTACCAAGCTCTAGGTGATACATTTGATTTAAACGATCAAATAGAGTCTTTAATTGATGAAAAAAGAATTGTCTGTGAGGATAACAGATACTACTTAAGCATGACTTACTATGCTGAAATTGGTCTTGCAGAAAAAATGAAGAGGTTAATAGGTCACGATGTCAACCGTGATGTCAGTTATCTTGAAACGTTATTGGATGCGACTGAGATTCAAAAAAATATCACATATACCGATGTTCAAAAAGAAGCAATTATTACAGCGCTTTCCAACCAATTTACGATTATCACGGGTGGTCCTGGTACAGGGAAAACCACGATTATCGATGGTTTACTCGATGTATACCGTAAATATTACAACTTAAACTATAAAAACCCTGCAATCTATGAAAAAATAGGTTTAATGGCACCTACAGGACGTGCAGCAAAACGCATGAAAGAACTTTTAGATTTAGATGCTAAAACGATTCATCGTCATTTAGGATATAGTTATGATGGTGAGTTTCTCTATGATGAAGCACATCCGCTACCTCAAGATTTAATCATTATTGATGAAGCTTCAATGATTGATCTATTTCTCGCTAAAAAACTCTTTGGTTCAATTAAAGATGGTGCACAAGTTATCGTTGTTGGTGATGTGGATCAGCTACCTTCTGTAGGGCCTGGGCAAGTGTTATCTGATATGATTGAATCAAAAATGATACCAACAGTAAGACTTACACAAATTCATCGCCAAGCGAAAGATTCTAAGATTATTAGATTATCGCGTGCAGTCAATGAACAACAAGTCTCTTATGACGATTTAGTGAGTGAACAAGATGTTTATCTTTATAAAACAACACAAGATCGTATCAAGAAAACGATCATTCAACAAATTCAAGGCGCAATCCAAGAAGGCTATTCTTTGATTGATGATATTCAAATCTTAGCACCCATGTATAAAGGGGATTTAGGGATAGATGCCCTTAATCAAGCCCTCCAAGAAGCTTTTAATGAGAAAAGAGATAAGAAGATGGCTTACGGGGATAAAACCTATTACGTGGGCGATAAAGTGATACAACTCGTCAATGATCCTGAGCGACTTATCATGAATGGTGATATTGGTGTCATTAAAGATATTAAGTTTAATGCACAAGATGAACCGTATCTCGTTGTCAGTTATGATGACAATGATGTGATGTATGAAAAAGTTGATTTAGATGAAATAAATTTAGCGTATGCCATCAGTATTCATAAATCACAAGGTAGTGAATATAAGATTGTCATGATGCCGATGGTTAAAGGCTATATGCATATGCTAAAAAAAGAACTGATTTATACAGCGATGACCCGTGCTAAAAAGTTTTTAATTATTTTAGGAGATATGCAACTTCTCATTTATGCAGCTAATTACCTTTCAGAAAAAAGACAAACGACACTTAGTCTAAGGCTTAAGGGTGAGGTTGAATCAACGATTGAAGAAGATCCACTGGATGAATTATCACCCTATGATTTCATGTAGAAAAACAAGTCCTGTTTAGGATTTGTTTTTTTTGATGAAATACAAAAGTTTTAGATTAACATACAGTTTGGTTGTGCTATACTAGTAAAGAATGTAAATAAGAGGAAATTAGACAACATGCAAAACTTACTCGAATTTTTAAATGGTCAGATGAACCAACCACAACTCTATGGAGATCTTTCAGTATCATGGTTTCATTATCTATCCTTGATCTTAGTGATTCTTGGATCTGTAATCGCAATCACACGAATGAAAGAAATACCTGTAAAAAAACTTAATCTTATATTAATAATCTTTTCTGGGATTTTAATTCTATTTGAGATCTATAAACAGCTCATTTTTAGCTATCAAGCTTCTTGGTCCTATCAGTGGTATGCATTTCCATTCCAGTTTTGTTCAACACCGATGTATGTAGGACTGGCTGCTGGCTTGATTAAAAATCAAAAAATTAAGGAAGCATTACTTTCCTTTCTAGCAACGTTTGGACTCTTTGCTGGACTTGCAGTCGTTTTATACCCAGCAACAGTGTTCGTATCTACGATTGGAATTAACATTCAAACGATGGTACATCATGGTGGTATGGCAATCATCGGAATTGGGTTACTTATTAATCAAGTGAAACCAAGATGGTCTAGTTTATTGAAAGCCTCTATTGTGTTTGCATCACTAATGGTGATTGCTATGATTATGAATGGTATGCATAATACATGGCTAAATAATGGAACATTTAATATGTTTTTCATTAACCCTCGTTATGAAAATGGTATTCCCGTATTATCCATATTTCAACCACTTGTTCCACATGTCATCTTCCTATTGATCTATTTATTTGGGTTTACACTTTGTGCAGGTATCATGATGGGAATTCGCATCTTATTTAGATCACCAAAAAGAGTCTATAAAAAAACTTATCAACACGCCTAAAATAAATAGCCGAGGATATCGGCTATTTTCTTTTATTAATTTAGTTTTTAAGTTAATGTGGAACCACTTGTAACATTTTTTGACGTATAGTGTGCTGTTCTAAAGATGCGACAATTTCTACCGATCTTCATTTCAGATGGAATGATGGCACTCTTTTCAACAACAGTAATTCCTGTTTGTAATAACTCAGGTTTATCTTTATTTGGCGTGTAATCATCACCAAATCCTAAGTATGCACCTCTACCAACCGTGACTTTCTTATCTAAAATACATCTATCAATCGTCACATCAGTGCTAATGATCACATTGTTTAAAACAACAGAGTTCATGACAACAGAGCCTTTACCAACGCGAACACCAGGTGATAAGACAGAGTTAATGACAGTTCCTTCAATAACACAACCATTGGATACAAGCGAGTTTTTGATCTTCGCATCAGATCCAACTTTCACAGGTGGAAGATCCTCACTCTTTGTGTAAACTTTCCAGGTTGGATCGTATAAATCAAGTGCTGTATAATCTTTGGTCATCGCTAAATTAGTATCTAAATAAGAATCATAGGTTCCTACATCCATCCAGTAATCTTCAAACAGATACGCATAAACTTCTTTTTGAGTCGTTTTAATGAGATGAGGAATGATGTGTTTACCGAAATCTAAGTCTTCTTGTTTGATTGATAGAAGAACTTGTTTTAAAAGTGCGTAATCAAATAAATAGATACCCATGGATGCTAAATTTGATTTGGACGTTTTAGGTTTTTCCTCAAATTCAGTTATCTCTTTATCTTTATTGATTGACATAATGCCAAAACGTGAAACTTCTTTAAAATCAACAGGTTGACATGCAATCGTTAAGGTCGCATTTGTTTCTTTATGCTGTTGAATCATTTTACGGTAATCCATCTTGTAAATGTGATCACCTGATAAGATAAGGACATATTTTGGATCTTTACGTTGAATAAACTCAAGGTTCTTTAAAACGGCATCAGCAGTCCCTAAATACCAATAGTTGTGTGGTTGAAGAAGTGTAACGCCGGAATCTCTTCTGTCTAAATCCCAAGGTTTACCAGAACCGATATGTTCATTTAATGATAAAGGAAGATACTGCGTTAAAATACCGATATCATAGATACCAGATTGTGTACAATTACTTAATGTAAAATCGATGATTCTAAATTTACCTGCAAATGGCATGGCAGGTTTACTGCGTCGTTGTGATAAGATGTCTAATCGTGTGCCTTTACCACCGGCAAGAATTAACGCTAAAGTTTCCATAAATTACACCCCTAATATGATATGATATAAATCTTCATAAGCTAATGCCATATGTTTAAGACTAAAATCTTGTTTCATTGCACGTTTGACGAGCATGTTCCAATGTCTTGGATTATCATGATATAAAGAAATAGCTTCAAATAACTTTTCTTTAAATTCATAAGCATCATAATTTTGAAAACTAAATCCTGTTCCTTCACCTGTGAATTTATTATAAGGAATCACGGTATCCTTTAAACCGCCTGTTTCTCTAACGACAGGAAGCGAACCATAACGCATCGCGATCAGTTGTCCCAGTCCACACGGTTCAAATCTGGAAGGCATCATGAAGATGTCTGATGCAGCATAGAGTTTGTGTGCGATTTCTTCATTAAAACCGATATAATGTCCGACTTTAGAAGGATATTTATAGCTTAAGTATCTGAAATAGTCTTGATAGGAATCGTTTCCTGAACCCATTAAGATAAATCTTGCATTCCCATACTCAATCACTTCTTCAAGAGATTTTGTCATAAGATTAATTCCTTTTTGAGTTGCAAGTCTTCCGACATATACAATTAAGGGGACTTTAACATCAACATCTAAATCAAAGTGATGCAAAATAGCCTCTTTATTCTTGGTTTTACCTGTTTTTGTTTTTTGTGCATCATAGTTCGCGTAAATCATGTGATCCGTTTCAGGATTGAAGACCTCATCATCAATGCCGTTTAGAATCCCAACAAAATCATTTGAACGACGTTCTAATGCACCATCTAGGGTAAATCCATATTCGTTCGTTAAAACCTCGTTACGATAGGTTGGACTTACGGTATTGATCTTGGTTGCTCTTTCGATACCAGATTTTAAGAAATTGACACGATCAAAATGGATGTAAGTATAATTATAATCTGTGTTAAAGAATCTTGACACATAAGAATCGAAGGAACCTTGGTATTCCAAGTTATGAATGGATAGAAGTGTGTGGATGGAATAGTATTGATCATTTCGATGTCGATAATGCTCATCCAAAAGATAAGGAACCATGCCGGTTTGCCAGTCATTTAAATGAAGGATACTGGGGTAAAATTGGATCGTTTTTAATCCTTCAAGAATGGCATATGAAAAACATGCGAATCGTTCAGCATCATCGTTATATCCATAAAGTTGATCACGCTCAAAGTAATGCATATTTTGAACAAAGATGTAAGGGATACCTTGATGGATTAACTCAAAATAATGGACGATGGTTTCGATACCGCCCATACCAATGGTTGCTGATCCTAAAAACGTCATATCTTTATGATATTTTTGGATATTTCTGTAGTAAGGGGTCATAATTCTGACATCATGTCCCAATTCACGAAGTGATTTGGGTAAAAAAAGAGCCATATCAGCTAAACCACCTGTTTTACTGAAAGGAAATGCTTCGGAACTGCAGAACAATACTTTCATGCAACGTCACCTCAGATCAACTCTTATATCTACCATATTACCTTCATTATACATGATGGTACCGGTTTTATCAATGTAACATTGAAGTAAAAAAATGTTAAAAGTCAAATCCAAATAGATGATGAAATAAAATACTTATGATATACTTGAGGAAAGTATGGAAAAGAAGGTGATTTTTATGACGAAAGAAAAATCCTGCGGAGCAGTCATCTTTCGTAAGCACCAAGATACCTACCAATTTGTTTTAGTTCAGCAACGACATGGTCTTCATTTTGGATTTCCAAAAGGACATGTAGAAAAAGATGAAAGTGAGAAAATGACAGCCAAACGCGAAGTCAAAGAAGAAACAGGACTTGATGTAGAAATTTTTGATCATTTAAAAGCAAAAACAAGATATTCACCCAAAAAAGGTGTAATTAAAGATGTGGTTTATTTTTTAGCAAAAGCAGTCAATCAAGAAGTTAAACCTCAAGAAGAAGAAATCGCGCATGTTTTATGGGTTGATGCGTCCGAGGTTTTAAACGTATTAACCTATCAAACAGATAAACAAATGTTTATCGATTTATATCAAAAAGCAAATCTACCCATCTAGAGGTTACTGTGAGAAAAGAACTGATTTTCTATTTACATGATAAAATTATCCCAATCTACAATCATTTTGATAAAGCACATAAAGCTGATCATGTAGAAAAGGTCATTCAAAATAGTTTAGAGATTGCAAAAGATTATGACCTTAATCAGGAGATGGTTTACACCATCGCCTCTTTTCATGATATTGGTATGCAGTTTGGTAGAAAAGATCATCATCTCACAGGTGGTCAATTTTTGTTTGATGATGAGGTTTTAAAACGATTTTTCACAGAAGATCAACGTTTGGTGATGAAAGAAGCAGTTGAAGATCATAGAGCTTCAAATAAAGTGCCACCAAGATCAATTTACGGCAAAATCATTGCTGAAGCAGATCGTGATATTAATGCTGAAATCGTCTTGCTGAGAACCGTGCAGTTTGGATTTAAACATTATCCAGATATTACAAAAGAAGAACACATCCAAAGAGCGTATAACCATGTCTTAGAAAAATATGGTCCCAATGGCTATTTAACCTTATGGTTAGAGACAAAGAAAAATCGTGAGGGTTTAAATGAAATACATGATTTGTTAACACGTCGAATCGAAATGGAAAAGATGATTGAAACACTTTATGAAAACGAAAAAAATCAACATCATGATGATTCAAATGAAGATTGATTATGTTACAATAAACATGGAAGATACGATTAAGTATATTTGAAGGAGAATAATATGATTATTGGAACAGTACGCGAAGTCAAAAACAAGGAATTTCGTGTCGGTTTAACACCGAGTAGTATCAAAGAATATGTTCATCATGGACATAAAGTCTATGTTGAAGCAGGTGCAGGTGAATCTTCTGGATTCATGGACCAAGATTATATCTTGGCAGGTGCTGAGATTTTACCAACAGCGGCAGATGTTTGGCAAAAATCTGAAATGATTGTTAAAGTAAAAGAACCACTTGAATCTGAATTCAAATATTTAAGAGAAGGTTTAATCCTTTACACATATTTGCATCTTGCAGCTAACGAAGATCTCACAAGATCGTTAATGAACACGAAGACACAATCAGTTGCTTACGAAACCATTACATTAGATGATGGCTCTCTTCCTTGCTTAAAACCAATGAGTGAAGTTGCAGGTCGTTTAAGTGCGATTGAAGGTGCTAAATATTTAGAAAGACCTTTTGGTGGTAGTGGCGTTTTAGTCTCTGGTGTTCCTGGGGTTAATCCTGCAAAAGCATGTATTATCGGTGCGGGTGTTGTTGGAGAAAATGCATTAAAGATGTTAGTTGGTTTAGGTGCTGATGTCACGATTCTTGATGTCAATTTAAAGAAGCTCACCTATCTTGATGACATTTATGGCGGTCGTGTAAAAACATTATATAGCAGCCAAGACAACATTGAAAAATCAGTTAAACAAAGTGATTTAGTCATTTCAGCTGTCTTATTACCAGGTGCTAAAGCTCCTAAACTCATTAAGAAAGCTTATTATAAAGATATGCGTCCAGGTTCAGTTGTTGTTGACGTTGCGATTGACCAAGGTGGTTCAACAGAACATGCGAAAGCAACGTATCATGATAACCCAACGTATGAAGTTGATGGTGTTATTCACTATAGTGTAGCAAATATGCCAGGTGCTGTTCCTAGAACATCAACGATTGCTTTGAATAATGCAACCTTAAGATATGGTTTGATGATTGCTAATTTAGGTCTTGATCAAGCAATTCAACGTTCTTATGCACTCAAACAAGGTGTCAACGTTTATCACGGTGCCATCACCTGCAAAGGTGTTGCTGAAGCATTCGATTTACAATACTTTGAAATCTAAATAAACGAAAATATGGGGGCTTCTAAAAGAACCCCCATTTTTTATTTCTATATTCAAAGTAATTGAGTTATAATGTAATTATACATTTGATTAGAATAAGGAGAACACCATGGTTACCAATTATGAATCCTTTGCAACATGGGGTATTATCATCTATGTTGCCATCTTGAGTTTACTGCTTTTAACAGGTAATGTGATTAGACGAAAAATTCCTATTTTAAAGAAATCGCTTTTACCAACATCAGTTATTGCAGGGCTATTAGGCTTAATCATTAAAGAAGCGATTGTAAGACCTTTGACAGGTCAAAGTTGGTGGATTAGTGAATCTGAGATTGAAACATTTAATATGTTTTTAAATCTTGTAACCTATCATACCATTGCCATTGGCTTTATCGCCATGGGACTAAAAGTTAATGAAAAGTTTAAAATTAAAACACAACGTGCACACAGTTACTATAACGGAATGGTGATCGTATCATCTTATCTTTTACAAGGGATTATTGGTATAGGAATCACAGCACTTTTAGCTTTTACGATCTTTCCAGTCTTTAAGACAGGTCCAGGTTTAGCAAGCGGTATTTTATTACCTTTTGGTTTTGGACAAGGACCAGGACAAGCTAACAATTTTGGTGCTGTTTATGAAGGATTTACCAACGCTCAAGGTGTATTAACAGGATTTTCAGGTGCTCAATCTTATGGCTTAGCGATTGCATCCATGGGGTTCATTTGGGCATGCATAGGTGGTGTCATTTATTTAAATAAAGTATACAAGAAAAAAGTAACAGGTGAAGAACAACTCGTTCAAACAACCAGTGTTCAAGAAGTTGAATCACCTGATGAAATTCCTGTTGCTGAATCTATTGATAAACTCACTGTTCAAATTACTTTAATTGCTGTGGTTTATGGTGTCACACTTCTCGTGATGTTTGGATTAACTAGACTAGCATCATTAAATGATGGTATCTACCGCATGGTAGGATCTCTCATTTGGGGCTTTAACTTTATTTTTGGTATGGTCATGGCTTTACTTGCTAAAAAATTTTTCGGTTACCTTCGCCAAAAAAATATTATGACAAGACAATATCCGAATAATTATATGTTAAACCGCATTGCAGGAGTTGTCTTTGATTTTATGGTGGTTGCATCCATTGTTTCGATCAACATTGAAGATTTAGCTTCACCCCAAGTTTGGATCACATTCTTCTTAATTACAACCGTTGGTGGTATAGCAACGATGTTCTTCATACATAAGATTACAAAACGTGTGTATAAAGATTACACACTACCCGCATTTGCAGGTATGTATGGTACGATGACAGGTACTGTATCAACAGGTATTGCTTTGCTTAGAGAAGTCGATCCTTATTATGAAACACCAGCAGCAACCGATCTTGTTACAGGTACAACAACTGCAATCATCTTCGGTTTCCCGATTTTACTTCTCGCAAGTTTTGCACCAAACGGTATTGTGCAAGCACTCATTACATTGGGTGCACTGATCGTACTCTTTACACTCTTTGTCTTTATCTTAGTCAAAAAGAATCCTAAAGCTTAATAAACAAGGACACATTCTCAATTGAATGTGTCTTTTTTACTAAATGATAGCGTTATCATTGTAAGACTTGGCAAACCATTATATCTATGATATAATAGAAGTAAGGAAACGGATTGACCAAAATGACATCAGAATGAGAGTGTGTTCATGATAAAATGAGCGCTTTCAATCTGCCAAAAAGACGTTAATCCCTATGTCATCGACCATTTTTTAAATGCACGATTGTTTGTATGAATGGTTTATATGTGCACAAAAAATGAAGAAAATGAGGAAGAATATGAACGTATTATTTTGCTTGACACCGAAAGAAAAAGTGGCGTACATCTATCATGATTATACGATACGCCAAGCATTGGAGAAGATGCAGATTTACCGTTACAACTCTATTCCGATCTTAGATCGAAATGGTAAGTATGTAGGAACATTATCAGAAGGCGACTTATTGTGGTTTATTAAAGAACATCAACTGAGTTTTACAAAGACTGAACAAGTACCTATTCATAAGGTACCCAGAAACAAAGACAATGTTTCTGTTCCGATTCACACCAACATGGAAGACATCATCGATGTAGCAACCAGACAAAACTTCGTTCCTGTATTAGATGATTTTGGTGCATTTATCGGTATTATTACCAGAAAAGAAATTTTTAACTACATGATTAAACAAATGAATCCAAGTGAAAGAGAAGAAAGCCGATAAGGCTTTTTTCTTTGTAATCAAACGATAAAAAAAAGCGGTTGCCCGCCTTTAAATGTGAAAACGTCTACGAAACTCTTCCCTGCTTGCTTTTGAAGGTAGAAATGCGATGCCTAAAAGTGTTACTAGAGAATAAGCAAAACATGCAACAGATGGCCATGTATCTTGAGTAAATCTTAAAAGATTGAATAATCCAGGAATAAGTCCAATCAGTGTTATTACAATTAAACTTGAGAAATATTCAAACCATTTTTTCTAATTAAAGACAATCACTACACTGATTAATAAGATA
>MIDA01000053.1 GCA_001830045.1 Tenericutes bacterium RIFOXYA12_FULL_35_10
CCTTTTTCATCATCTTCAGGTAATCCAAGACGTTTGATATGTTCATTACCATCGCGGCGCACATTTCTGATGCCTACTTTAGCATGTTCACCTAACTTTTCAACTTCTTTGACGAGGTCTCTACGTCTTTGTTCAGTGAGTGGTGGTAATATCATACGAAGTCCAACACCATCATTTTGGGGATTAATCCCAATATCTGATGCTTGAATTGCATGTTCAATCGCCTTTAAAACAGAGCGATCAAAAGGTTTAATATAGAGTTGTGTTGCTTCTGGAACAGAAACTGAAGCAACTTGTTTTAATGGGGTTTCAGCACCATAGTATTCAATGGTGATACGATCAAGGATGGCTGGATTTGCACGTCCTGTACGAATCGATGCAAAATCTTTTTTCATGACATCCACCGTTTTGCTCATATGGTCTTCGCATTCCATTAAAATCAGATCAGCTTGTTCATGATTCATTTATTTTTCCTCCCATTTAACTAAAGTTCCAATTGGTTCTTGTAAAACAGCTTTTTTCATATTGCCATGTGTATTCATGTTAAAGACAAGAATATCAATTTTATTTTCACGGCAAATGGAAGCCGCTGTTTGATCCATCACTGCCAGTTTTTCTTGTAAAATTCGCTCTTGTGATAATTCGGTAAACATGGTTGCATCATGATGTTTTCTTGGATCTTTATCATAAACCCCTTCAACACCATTTTTCGCCATTAAGATAATATCTGCATTTAATTCAGCTGCGCGAAGTGCTGCTGCTGTATCTGTTGAGAAAAAGGGTGAACCTGTACCACCTGCAAAAATCAGTACACGTCCCTTTTCAAAATGGCGCATAGCGCGTCTTCTGATATAAGGTTCGGCAACTGCAGATATGGGTAATACAGTCATAACGCGTGAGGGAACCATAATGGATTCTAACGCATCTTGAAGTGCTAAACTGTTCATAATCGTGCCAAGCATTCCCATATAGTCTGCTTGTGCACGGTCCATGCCGAGTTCTTCACCTGTTTTACCACGCCAGAGATTTCCGGCTCCTACAACAATACCTACTTGAACACCGAGCTCATATATTTCCTTGATTTCGGTGGCAATTCCCTTGACGGTCAGTGGATGGATCCCGTAAGTTCCATTCCCCTTCAGTGCTTCACCACTTAATTTTAAAATGACTCTCTGGTACATATGCCACACTCCCGGGAAAGATTTTTTTTATTTACGAACTTGAGCCATAACTTCAGCTGCGAAATCTTCTTGTTTCTTCTCGATGCCTTCGCCAACTTCTAGACGAATGAAGTTTAAGACTTGATTCTTATTGTTCTTTAAGTATTCGCTTACTTTAATATCTGGATCTTTAACAAATCCTTGATCAACTAAGCAAATGTCTTGGAGATATTTATTTAAGCGACCAATCACCATTTTGTCAACGATGTTTGCTGGTTTACCTTCTTGAAGTGCTTGTTGTGTTAAGACATGTTTTTCATGTTCTAATGTTTCTTGATCAACTTGTGAACGATCTAAGTAAAGTGGTTTTTGTGCTGCAACGTGCATAGCGATATCTTTTGCAATTTCATCATTTTCTTTAGCTAGAACTGCTAATACAGCAATACGACCGCCCATGTGCTTGTATGCACCAAATCCTTGTTCACTTGCTTTAGTAACACGTGTTACACGACGAAGTGAAATCTTTTCTCCGATGGTTGCAGTTGCATCTGCAAGTAATACGTCGATTGTTTTACCATTTACAACTAAATTTAATGCTTCTTCATCAGTTTTAACATTTGAGTGAACAAGTGCTTGACCAACAGTTTCGATTAAATCTAGGAATTGTGTATTTTTTGCAACGAAGTCAGTTTCTGAGTTAAGTTCAAAGATCACAGCTTCATTACCAGCCACCACAACCGAACATAAACCTTCAGCTGCTACACGGCTTGCTTTTTTTGCTGCTTTAGCGATACCTTTTTCTCTTAAATAATCGATTGCTAGTTCCATATCACCATTGGTGTGTTCTAAGGCTCCTTTGCAATCCATCATACCTGCGCCAGTTTTTTCTCTTAATTCTTTTACCATAAGTGCAGTAATTGCCATATGTAAATCCTCCTTTGGGTTCTCTTTTATTATACGTTATTTTTTTAAAAATAAAGGGGATAAATTATCCCCTTTTTTAGCATTTTTTATTTGAGTGCTTCAATGAGTTCTGCTTTTTTAAGGGTTGAAGTACCGGTTATACCACGTTCTTTAGCAAGTGTACGTAGTTCAGCAACAGTCATTGCCTCAAGTTCTTCTGCAGTTAATGTTGGTGTTGTTACTTCTTCAGCAACGACTTCAACTTCTGGAGTAACTTCTTCAACTACAGCTTCTTTTGGTCTCGCTGGTCTTTCAGTTCTTTCACGTCTTGGAGCTGCTGATGTGATAGGTTCATCTTCGAACTTCTCAACAACACCACCTTGAGCTTCAATGACAGCGTTACCCATAACCCATGTAATTAATTTAACGGCACGGATTGCATCATCATTTGCAGGAATAATGTAGTCAACATCGTCTGGATCACAGTTTGTATCGACGATACCGAATACTTTAATGTTTAATTTACGTGCTTCACGAATGGCATTGATTTCCTTGCGTGGATCAACGATGAAGATGGCTTCTGGAACTTTCTTCATATCTTTGATACCGCCTAAGAATTTTTCAAGTCTTTCGCGTTCATGCTTTAATTGTTGAACTTCTTTTTTAGGAAGTTTTTCAAATACGCCATCAGTTTCCATCTTATAGAGATCTTGTAATCTCTTAATTCTTCTTCTGATTGTCTTGAAGTTAGTGAGTGTTCCACCTAACCATCTTTGGTCAACATAGTATTGACCCGTGCGTGCAGCTTCTTCCTTAACTGCTTCTTGTGCTTGTTTCTTCGTACCGATGAAAAGTACTTTTCCACCTTCTTGTACGATGTTGAAAAGTGCTTGATAAGCCTTTTCGATTTCTTCAGCTGTCTTCTTTAAGTCAATGATATAAATACCATTTCTTGCAGTGAAGATGTAGGGTGCCATTTTAGGATTCCAACGACGTGTCGCATGTCCAAAATGTACGCCTGATTCCAATAATTGTTTCATTGAAACGACTGCCATGTTTAAAATCTCCTTTTCGTTTTTTCTTCTGTATCACTATGTGTCTTCCACCCGTAGGCACTTGGTAGACCAAACATGATACATGCTTATTTTCATAGCCTTATTAAATATAACATATTTATATGCCATTTGCAAGATTATGTTGCTTGAAACGCATAAAAATAGTGTTTTTTGTTGATTAATGGCCGCTGCTACCAAAGCCACCTGTTCTTTGTTTACTTTTTACTTCATCATCTGAGGTCTTTAAATAACACATAAAGATACCTTGCGCGATACGTTCACCCTTCTTAATCGTCACGGGTTCATCCTTCATATTCACAAGTGGAACCATAATATGACCCTCATTATCAGGGTTTCCATAGTAATCAGAATCAATAACTCCAACAGAGTTTGACATCATTAAACCACGTTTTATCGCAAGTGATGATCTTGGGTAAATCATGAGCACTTCATCTTTAGCCATCATCGCTTTAATTCCTGTTGGAACTAATGCGATTTGTTTAGGTAAAATCGTTATTTCAGTAAGTGCAGATAAATCATATCCTGCAGATCCTTCTGTAACTCTTGTGGGTATCACTGGATCTTGGTCTTTAAATGTTGTGACTACTTCAAATTTTCTCATTGTCAATCATCTCCATTAGCTTATTTAGAATTATTAATTCTCTTTCCATTACTGTTTTTAGTCCTTTTTGTTGATGTCTTTCATCAAGTTTTATCATTTCGTTATGTTTAATGACATCAAAAATGTTCATCCACCTGGGTTCAAGACCATGCCATAGTTCTCTTTCCATCAACTCTTGAGGTCCAAACTCATGGATTTCAACTAAATAAAAGTCTGAAAACTGATGAAATATTTTATCATTGTTTTTAAGCCCATATCTTATTTCTTCCGTATATCCAACATAACTTTTAATGGATAAATCGGTTGCACCAAGTTCTTCTTTGAGTTCGCGTTTTAAAGCCTCTTCTTTTGATTCGAATGGCTTAATGCCACCACCAGGAAACGTGTAATCATCAAATAGATTAGAATAGACCATCAATATGTGGTGATGCTTATTTAATATAATTGCTCTGACAGTGTGTCTTTTTTGAGGATTAGGATAGTCATTAATCCCTTTTTCAATAATAAGTACACCTAATCTCATGATTTTTTGACCATGCGTGGATGTGCTTTTTTATAGGATTCTTTCATTGCTTCCGTAGACACGTGGGTATAAATTTGTGTGCTTTTCAAATGTTCATGACCTAAAAGTTCTTGAACCACACGCAAGTCTGCACCATGATTTAACAATGTAGTCGCAAACGCATGTCTGAGCATATGGGGATGTAGGTTATATGTCTCTCCTGATTTTTTTAAGATATCTTTGATGATGACCTGTAAACCTCTCACGGTTAATGGTGCACCTTTATAATTTATAAAAACATGAAGGGTATGTATATCTTGTCCTTTAGATAATAATATAGGTCTTGTGTAGGTAAGGTAATGTCTTAGATCATCGATCAAATGTTGATGTAAAGGAATGTATCGATCTTTAGAACCTTTACCATGAATTAAAATTTGTTCTCTTTCCAATTGAATATCTTTGATTGTTATCTCAATCAATTCGCTTGCTCGAAGACCTGCACTAAATAATAAATCTAGGATGACATAGTTTCTAAATCCAAGAGGTTTATTTTTATCAATGGATTTAAAGAGGTGGTCAATTTCATCATCTTGAATCAGTTCAGGTAATTTTTTAGGTATTTTAGGTGTTTCAAGTGTTTCAAAAATATTGATATCGATGTGATTTTCTTTCACTAAAAATCCATAAAAAGTACGTAGCGATGAAATCTTTCGTGCAACAGATTTTCTTGCGTAACCTTTTGACTCTAAATAGCTTAAGTAATGACGTCCTAATCTTTCTCTTTTGACGCCAAGTAAATCAGATGCGAGTTCTTCTCTAATTATAAAATCAGAAAAATCCTTCACATCGCGAAGGTAATTAAGTACAGTATTTTCAGCATAATTTTTTTCAATCAATAAATGATCTTTGAATGCATCTAATACGTTCAAATGACTTCCTCCAAGTAAGATTTGAGTGCTTCGATAGCACGTTCAGCGTAAAACTCTTTACGTGATTTTTTCTTATGTTTAAATTCAAGTTGTGGAATTAAACCCCAGTTTGCATTCATCGGTACAAACGATTGATTTTCTGTTGAAATGTATTTCGCCATTGCGCCCATCATCGTAAGATCAGGAAGTGGTTTTAGTGTTTGATTTTTGATGAAGTATGCGATTTGAATAGCTGCATTTAAACCTGATGCAGCACTTTCAACATAACCTTCAACACCACTAATTTGACCTGCAAAAAAGAGATTTGGATATGTTTTAGATTGATAACTGTTATTGAGTAATTTAGGAGATTCAAGGTAAGTATTACGGTGCATAACACCATATCTTAAAATTTCAGCGTTTTCTAGACCTGGAATCATGCGAATCACTTTCTTTTGTTCATCCCATGTCAAGTGTGTTTGAAAACCCACGATGTTATACATACTTTTGGATGCGTCATCTTGTCTCAGTTGAACAACAGCATACGGTCTCGGTTTTCCTTCTTGCCAAAGACCGACAGGTTTCATAGGTCCGTATAAAAGAGTGTCTCTACCTCGTTCAGCCATCTCTTCAAAAGGCATACATCCTTCAAAGACATTGTGTTCAAAACCTTTGATTTCTACTTTTTTTGCTGAAATAACAGCATCATAAAATGCTTGATATTCAGATTCTGTCATGGGACAGTTGATATATGCAGCTTCACCCTTATCGTATCTACTTTTAAGATATGCAATATCCATATTGATGGATTTTGCATCGATAATCGGTGCAATCGCATCAAAAAAATGTAAATGGTCTAAATGAAATAAGTTTTGAATGGATGAAGATAATGCATCTGATGCAAGAGGACCCGCACAGATAAGAGTCATTTCATCTGGATTTAGTGAGGTCACTTCATCATAGATTACTTCAATATTTGGATGGTTCTTAAGTTTATCTTCAATAAATGAAGAAAAAAGTTCACGATCAACAGCAAGACTTGAACCTGCTGGAACTTCTGCATCATGTGCTGCTTGCATGATTAAAGAATTTAACATTCGCATTTCTTCCTTAAGAAGACCTACTGCATTATGTATATCGTTTGAACGAAGTGAATTTGAACACACTAATTCTGCAAAACGACCTGTTTGATGTGCAGGTGTCATTTTGAGTGGTCTCATTTCATATAGTTTTACGTTTAGTCCTTGATTTGCAAGATACCAAGCAGCTTCACTGCCAGCGAGACCTGCTCCTATGATTTTAATCATTTTATCACCATTTTTATAATATCACAATTATTCATTTCTTTAAAAAGAAAAAAGACGTATCCACTACGCCTTTGTTGAGTTTTTTACGAGCTCATATCGTTCAAAAATCGGGATTAACTTTTTGTGTAAGTCCTTAACAACCATAAAGATGATGACACTGTTAAATGGAATGAGTGTTGTTCTTAAAATAAACCAAGGAATCGTTGCTTGAACTGAGTAATAAAAACTAATCGCAAACGTGTTGATTGAACTTGCAAGTATATAACTTAAGAAGATCACACTTGCTAAGCGGTATACATTGTAGCGTTTATAAAGCAGTAAACCCGGAATAAGTCCCCACATCATAGAACCTAGTGCAAAGAATGGTAAATAGCTTACACCAACCACTAAAACTGCAACAGCATCTCCAACGAGTGCCATAATACCTCCATATAGTGGTCCTAAGAGGATGGCTCCAATGATAATTGGAATCGCATAGAAAGGAAGACCAAAATTTGGAATCTGCAAAATCACTTTAAAGAAAACGTCAATGACGACACTTAATGCTGTCAATGATGCCCCTAAAACAAGTTTTTGAATCTCACTACTGTTTTTCATGAAAAAAGACCTCCTCAATTTGAGGTCCACTATAATTGCTTACAGCGGACGCATTAGAAAACCGCCACTTTCGTGTTCGTTCTAACCCGACATCCCATGGTTAGACACTTAACGCTTTCTAATTACTCTGTAGGTCTATTATACCAAAATAATTTATTTTGCAAGACAAAAAGAAAAATGGCTTTCGCCACTAGAGTTTCCAATCGATGGGTTCAATACCTTTTGATATTAAGAAATGATTCGTCTTAGAAAATGGTTTAGATCCAAAAAACCCACGATGAGATGATAACGGTGATGGATGTGGTGCTTTAAGAATGAAATGTTTTTGGCTGTTGATGTAGGGGATAAAGGATTGTGCATGTGCTCCCCAAAGGATAAAAACAACTGGGTTTTGTTTTTCATTGATCTTCTTAACAACCTCAAGTGTAAACGTTTCCCATCCTTTTTTTTGATGACTCATCGGTTGATGGGCGACTACAGTTAAGACCGTATTTAAAAGGAGAACCCCTTGTTTTGCCCAAGATGAAAGATTGCCCGTTGTGGGATAGGGTAAATTAAGGTCATCCACATATTCTTGATAAATATTTTTTAAAGATGGAGGATACACTCCTTGTTCAACACTAAATGATAAACCATGTGCTTGACCAAGATTGTGATAAGGATCTTGACCGATGATGACTACTTTAACTTCATCATAAGGAGTTAGTTTAAAGCAAGATAATCTTTTTTCTTTTGGTGGTAATACAAGATGCTTATGATCTTCTTCTTTTAGAAATGTGACAAGTTGTTGAAAATAAGGTTTTTCAAGCTCTATTTTAATCAGTTCATCCCACGTCATGTGATTTCACCTTCGTTTTTTTAATGTATTTGATAAGAAGATAGATAATTACCAGGTTTAAAACGACTAAACCAAGTAAAATGGGATTACTTACAAGTGTCATTAAAAACGTGATGATGATTCCAATGAAAGGAATTGTAAATGATACTTTCCCAATAAGATCATCTGATGTTAAATCAATTGGATTTCCACTTTCATCTGTCCAATTGTCAAAATCATCTTCTTTTCCATATGCATGCGTTTCAATCGTTATGTTTCCATTAACTTCGTTAATTTCTGCAAGATAATGTGTTACGGGCTGTTTTGAATAAATTGTGTTGCCATCTACATCTTCATTCACCGTTGGTAAATAAGCATAAAAAGTGATTATTTGACCAACTTCAAGATCACCATCTTCAATCGGAGTAACAATCACTATGTCATAAACATCTATGATTGGCTCCATTGAATCTGATACAACGACAAACCCTTTAAAACCTAAAATATCCATGGTTTTAGATGGAAATAAAAGTTCTAGGAGAATAAATGACAAAAGAAACGATGCTAAAGTATAGAATATGATATTGCCCAATTTCTTGACGGTTTCTTTCATGTGTTTCACCTAATAAAAGAACCTTTCATCTTGAAAAGGTTCACTTTTTTTCTTGTTCGTTTCGTATGAAATAATAGTAAATGGATCCAAAGATGAGCACTTCAATTAACACTAGTGAAATGAATCCTCTAGGTGTGGTTGAAACATAAACAAGTGATTCAAATGTTGTTGTATGATCATGAAAAGTTGCTATGACATCAGCTTCACTATAAGTGTTTCTTACGAAATATCCAAATGTTGTATCAAGCGTGCGATTGGTTAAATCAATCGATACGACTTCTTCAACCCAATATAAATCCGTACTGAATTTACCATAAATAATAATTCGATCACCGATTACGATATCATCAAAGCTGAATTTTTTGATTATAATGACATCAGCTTTTAATTCAGCATCCAGTTCTTGATCATTTGGAATCGCTAAGATCATGGTTCGACCAATAAGGTTAATTGCCCTATTTGGCAACACCATCGGGATCAAAGCAAGTAGTGTGATTAAACTAAATAATCCGACTAAACACCAATAGATCATTTTTACTGTTTTTGATGCTTCTGTTTTTTGTTGATGTTTATGATGTTGCACACTTTTTTTATTCTGAATTTCATGAGTTGATTGTGTGCGTAACCGTTGTATCAGTTCTTCAGTTGTTAAAAAATCATTCAATCATATCACGTCCTACGCTTCAGGTAATTGATTATTTTGTTTGTCTTTTTTACCCGATTTCACGATGAAAATGATTGCTCCAATGACAAGAATATTGACTGCAACTGCAGCAATACCAAAAGGACTTTTCATGAAGTTCACAAAGACTCCAAGTTGTCTCACTCTAAAACCGTATTCACCAATCACATCTGCTTCAGATAAAATCCATGTATCAGGAACTTCACTGCCATAGCGGTTTGTTCTAATCACATAATCCCCTTCATCTTCTGTAATTGAATAGAGGTAGTGCGTTACAACTTCTTTTGTGCCATTATAATCAATATCAGCTCTAAATGTAATGATATCTCCAACTTCTAGAGTATCAACATTTGTATTTGTCACGATAATGAGATCATCAACATCAATGACCGGTTCCATACTTTCAGTAACAACGACATAAGGTTTAAACTGAAAGACTTTGATGGTCATATTGGGTAAAAAGAGTTCAAGTAAAATATAGAGGACCAACAATCCTGCCAAAGCGAAAAAGAGTATTGATCCTACTAAGTTAATTGTTTTTTTAGTTTTATTGTTCATGATATCATTCCCCTCGGAAATTGTATTATAACGAGAAAATTATATCATAATTTAAATGAATTGTGTATGATTCACGAAAATAATACTAACTATTGCTATACAAAGCCCAATAAGCTTCTGAACCTGGTTCACCTGGTGTAATATTGGTTGCTGTTTGTAAAGCAATATATGTAACATTTTCATAAATAGCAATATCATTCATAAGATATGTATTATAACTTTGATAATAAAGTGTACCTACACGGTTCCATGCATTATTTGCAGTACCCGGTATGACGTTATTGTTTGCATTTGTAGCGTTGACTACCCTATATGCAAAATCTTCATAGAAGACATAATCTCCATCTTGGTAGACATTAAATCCATGCCATTCAGAATCATTGATTTGATTCCATGCATTATAAAGTGTTCCTGGTGCATTCAAATTGGCATTTGTTAAGTTAACAACTTTAAATACATTCCCATTATGGAACACATGACTATTAATTTCATATGTGTTAAATGGTTGATATGTATCAACATCGACTCTGTTCCATGCATTGTAGGATGTTCCTGGTTCACTGGCATTTGCGTTTGTTAAGTTATAAACCTTGTAGATACCACCGTTATGAATGACGTGATCAGTTGCTGTATAAACATTGAACCAACGCCATGATGCGGTATCAACTTGATTCCAAGCATTATATAGTGTTCCTGGAGCATTATTTTTAGCATTTGTAGCGTTGACTACTTTATAAATATTACCGTTATATAAAACCATGTCATCTACTTTATAGTTTGTTCCAGCAACAAATGTA
>MIDA01000054.1 GCA_001830045.1 Tenericutes bacterium RIFOXYA12_FULL_35_10
CTTCATTTACAGATAGCATAAAAGATACCGATCTATTTAAAATTGTTACTGTTGATTATCAAAGTGATCTTTTGGCGTTTATCAGTGAAGCAAAATCGGTGTCTGAAAAACAAGGTGATCAATTTATTGATTTTACAAAGGAAAGAAGACAAGACCTGGTTTATGTGACTACCTTTCCGTGGGCAACCTATACCGAAGTTTCATTTGCTCATCATCATGATACCTTTGATGCGATACCTAGATTAACGTGGGGAAAGTTTAAAGAAGTAGAAGGTAAGAAAATAATGCCTTTTACCATCGCTGTTCATCATGCGTTTGTGGATGGATATCATGTAGGCTTATATATTCAAAAACTGCAAACATTGATTAACCAATAATATAAAGAGTCGAAGAAAATGAGTGATTTCATTTTCTTTTTTCTTTCATTTAGAACTGAAAAAGACAAATAATTCATCATATTTTATGATTTATGTGAAAATTTTTATTTTCAAAAAAAATATATGATAAATCATATATCGTATGCTATAATGATTGATGTAAGCGCTTTAGAAAATTGAAGGGAGATTAACATGAGCGATTTTAAACATTTTGAGTACATGGCTAAACACCGGTACGAACAAGTCGTCTATTTTTATGATAAAACGACAGGATTAAAGGGGATTACTTGCATACACAACACCACATTAGGACCAGCCCTTGGTGGTACTAGACTGTGGAATTATGCAAGTGAAGAAGATGCAGTCATTGATGCATTAAGACTTGCTAGAGGTATGACTTATAAAGCTGCAGCAGCTGGCTTAAACTTAGGTGGAGGGAAAACTGTATTAATCGGTGATCCAGAAACTGTGAAATCTGAAGGATACTTTAGAGCACTTGGACGTTATGTTCAAAGTTTAAATGGAAGATACATTACTGCTGAAGACGTGAATACCAGTACAAAAGATATGGACTTTGTTGCGATGGAAACGGATTATGTTGTTGGTCTTGAAGGAAAATCAGGTAATCCATCACCCATGACAGCACTTGGTGCATTCCATGGTATTCGTGCAGCATTACAATATAAGTTTGGTAATGAAGAATTTTCAAAATACACATTTGCTGTTCAAGGCGCTGGACAAACAGGTTACTATTTAATTAAGAAACTTGTTGAAGCAAAAGCTAAAAAAATCTATTTTTCAGAAATTAATCCGAAACATATTGAACGCATGAAAAGAGAACATCCAGATGTTGAATTTGTTGAACCAAAAAATTATTTTGGTTTAAATGTGGACGTTATTGTTCCATGTGCACTTGGTGGTGTCTTAAATGATGAATCCATTCCTCAAATCAAAGCAAAAGTTATCGCTGGTACAGCGAACAACGTTTTACTTGATGAAGACATTCATGGCACCATGATCAAAGAAAAAGGTATTTTATATGCACCAGATTTCGTGATTAACGCAGGTGGTTTAATCAACGTCTATCATGAACTTAAAGAGTATAATGTCGGTCGTGCTACAAGAGATATCGAAAAGATTTATGACCGCTTACTAGAAATCTTCAAGATTGCAGATACAGAAAATATTCATACTCAACAAGCAGCTAAAGTGTTTGCTAAAAAACGTATTGAAACCATTAATAACGTACAAGATAATTACATTAAAAGATAGGGAGTGAAGTCGTGAAAAGAGGAAGATTAACATTTGACAATGAGTCATGCAAAGGTTGTGAACTGTGCGCGACATTTTGTCCAGTTGACATCTTATCCTTGGATAAAGAACGTATGAACTCACATGGTTATAATTTGATTTCAGTGAGCGATATGGATAAATGTATTGCATGTGCACAATGTGCGATCGTATGCCCAGATTCAGTCATTAAAGTGGAGGTCTTAGAAGCGTGAGCAAAGTCCTAATTAAAGGTAACGAAGCAATCGCACTCGCAGCTGTGGCAGCAGGATGTGATGCATTCTTCGGATACCCCATTACCCCACAAAATGAAATTCCTGAATATTTATCAAAGTATTTAACTGAAAAAGGTCGCGTTTTTGTTCAAGCAGAATCAGAAGTAGCTGCAATTAATATGGTCTACGGTGCAGCTGGCGCTGGAGCGCGTGTGATGACATCATCATCTTCTGTAGGGATTGCTTTAAAACAAGAAGGTATCAGCTACTTAGCAGGTGCTGAACTGCCTTGTGTGATTGTTTCAGTCATGAGAGCTGGCCCCGGTTTAGGTGGTATTCAACCTTCTCAAGGTGACTATTTCCAAGCAACCCGTGGTGGTGGTAATGGTGATTATCATACCATCGTATTTGCACCAGAATCGATTCAAGAAACCGTTGATTTAATGAAGGAAGCATTTGATATTGCAGATACATACCGTAACCCAGTTATGATTTTAGCTGATGGCCTTATTGGTCAAATGATGGAATCAGTGGATATGGATAAACCCATTAAAAAGCGCGATATCAAGCCAAAAACATATGCAACGATTGGTACAGATTTCCACGAAGGCAGAAACATTATTAACTCACTTGGATTAGATCCAGTCTTTCAAGAAAATCATAATAAAGATTTACAAGCTAAATATAATTTAGTGAAGAAAAATGAAATTAAAGTTGAAGTGATTGATGTCGAAGATGCAGATTATGTCATCGTTGCATACGGCACAGTCGCAAGAATTGCTCGCTCAGCCATGGAAGCACTCAAGGAAAAGGGCATTAAAGTTGGTATGATTAGACCGATTTCTTTATGGCCATATCCAAGAAAAGCATTTGACTTAGTTCCAAAGACATGTAAAGGATTACTTGTTACAGAAATGAGTATGGGACAAATGCTAGAAGACGTTTTAATATCAAATCAAGGTCGTTTTAAAGTAGGTTTTTATGGACGTGCTGGTGGCATGGTTCCAGAACCAGAAGAAATTGTTGATGCAATTTTAAACTTTGAAGATAAGGTGGTAGAAATATGATTCGTTACGAAAAGTCAAAAGGACTGACTGACGTCCATACGCACTACTGCCCAGGTTGTACGCACGGTATTTTACATAAACTGGTTGCTGAAGTTTTAGAAGAACTAGGCATTCTAGGTAAATCAGTTGGTATTGCTTCAGTTGGTTGTTCAGTGTTTAGTTATGAATACATCAACACGGATTTTCAACAAGCACCACATGGTCGTGCATGTGCAACAGCTACAGGGATTAAACGTGTTTTACCAGATCGCGTTGTCTTCACCTATCAAGGTGATGGTGACTTTGGTTCCATCGGGATTGCAGAAGCCATTCATGCAGCAAACCGTGGTGAACTCATCACTGCAATTGTTGCAAATAATGCAACTTACGGTATGACCGGAGGGCAGATGGCACCAACCACACTTTTAGGTCAAGTCTCAACAACCTCGCAACAAGGTAGACAAAAGGATGTTCATGGATCACCACTTCATATTTCAGAAATCTTCGCACAAATCGAAGGTGCTGCATATGTAGAACGTGTATCACTTCATGATATTCCAAACATCCGTAAAGCGAAAAAAGCCATTAAAAAAGCGTTTACGTATCAACTTGAAAAGAAAGGTTTTACCATGATTGAAGTCATTTCTACATGTCCTGTTAACTGGGGTATGAAACCAAGAGAAGCACTCGATTGGGCAAGAGATCACATGATTCCCGTGTATCCACTCGGTGTTTATAAGGATGTGGAACATCATGATTAGAACGATTCGTATTGCCGGATTCGGTGGACAAGGCGTTATGTTAACAGGGCAACTGATTGCATACGCAGCGAACATGCAAGGTTTATATAGCTTATGGGTACCAACTTACGGTCCTGAAACACGCGGTGGAACAGCAAACTGTTCTGTTGTTGTAAGTGATAAACCGATCTATTCGCCAGTGTTCCAAAAATCAGATGATTTACTTGTTTTTAATGAACCATCCTTAGCTAAGTTTGCTGATAGAGTCAAAGATGATGGTAATGTTTTCTTTAACTCATCACTCATTAAGCAAAACGTAGATATTTCACATGCTCATGTGTATCCAGTTCCAATGACTGAACTTGCACAATCACTTGATAAACCACAAGTAGCAAACATGGTGATGTTAGGTGCATATTTAAAAAAGGTTGATATTTTCAAAGAAGATGTGATCATTGAATCTTTAAAATACTTTTTAGGTAAGAAAAAGATGTCGATGTTACCGATCAACCAAAAAGCACTGTGTATTGGTTACGAAACTGTTTAAAATTCAGTTTATTTAAAGGAGATTTTAGGATCTCCTTTTCTTTTTACTTTGTTTTGACATTAAACCAAGTGAAAACGCTTTGCTATCGTGTTATAATATCATCAAGCGTTATGAAAATTTGAATGAATAAGGTGAAATTATGAAACTCGATTACAAAAAGACGTTTTATGTAGGGCTAGCATTTTTCATTATTACAATATTCTGGCAAACCTATGATTCTATTATTACAAAGATTTTGATCGATAAGTTTGGTTTAAATCAAACTTGGTCTGGTGTTGTGATGGCACTTGATAACGTGCTTGCATTGTTTATGCTACCACTCTTTGGTGCAATTTCTGATAAAACCAATCATAAACTTGGACGTCGTACACCCTATGTGATTGTGGGTACTGTGGTTGCAGCGTTTGCATTTATTGGATTATCCTTTGTTGATAATATCCAAACAACTCGCATTGAACAAACTGCGATTATTGAAAAATATGAATGGATCAGTGATTCTGAGGATTCACTCAGAGAAGAACCTATTTTCTGGACAGCGCTTGTTACCGAGATGCATGCAGACCGTGTAGCAGCTAAACTTGCTGGAGATATCGATCAACAAACTTATGATCGTTATCTTGAATCCGTTTATGTACCGATGACTGATTTATTAGAAGAAAATGGTTTGACAAATGAGTTAGATGCGATTGAACTTTCTTATTTAGATGGTTACTATCACAGATACTTAAGTGAACTTGCATGGCAAGTCACCGCTGAGAATCCAATGAACTTAGTGGTATTTGTTGGTATCTTACTCATTGCATTAGTTTCAATGTCAATCTTCCGTTCTCCAGCAGTTTCACTCATGCCTGATGTAACGATGAAACCCTTACGCTCTAAAGCGAATGCCATCATCAATTTGATGGGCGCTGCAGCTGGTGTCACAGCACTCGTTTTATTAACAGTCTTAGGACTTGGTGGACGCTCTTATGTTCATTACACAGGTGCATTTATCAGTGTTGGTATCATTATGCTTCTCGTCTTAGGTATTTTCCTTTGGAAAGTCAGAGAACCTAAACTCGTTTTAGAAAAAGATCAAGATGATCTAAAGTTTGGCTTAGCTGAATCAAATGAAGATGTCCATGATATGCATGATTTACCCAAAGATAAGAAATTATCACTATATCTCATTTTATTTTCAGTCTTCTTATGGTTTATGGGCTACAATGCTGTCATGACTAAAGTTTCAGATTATGCACCAAAGATCTTACAACTACCTTCATTTACGTTACCGCTTTTAGTAGCTAACGTCACTGCAATTATCGCTTTTATCCCAATTGGTATCTTATCGACGAAGTTTGGTCGTAGAAAGACGATTTTAGCAGGTATTATCTTATTAACACTCTGTTTTGGTAGTGTATTCTTCTTAAGTAAGGATACAGGTTGGGTGATGTTTATTGTCTTCGGCTTAACAGGTATTGGCTGGGCAACCATTAATGTTAACTCTTATCCGATGGTTGTCGAACTTGCTAAAGGATCTAATGTTGGTAAGTATACCGGTTACTATTATGCATTCTCTATGGCTGCACAAATATTAACTCCAATCTTATCGGGTTTCTTTATGGATCTTATCCATCCAAAAGTCTTATTCCCTTATGCAACCTTATTTGTTGCAGCTGCATTTATCACGATGTTCTTAACGAAACATGGTGATGCAGTGATTGAAAAGAAATCAATCTTAGAAAATTTCGATGTTGATATGGATTAAAGATAAAAGGGCTAAAGATTTAGCCCTTTTTTGTTGGAGTAAAATATTCAAAGACAACATTATGATAATGTGATTTTACGAAATCTAACTGCGCTTGTGATTGTGCAGCGTAACTAATGATCGTTAATCCTTTTTGTTTTAAACGATCAAGTTGTTTATTGGGTAAATCTTTAATCCCATAAGAGATGAAATCAGGTTTCGTAATCACATTGAAAATCATTTTTTTCATCATCCATTTAACCATTTTTGGCATTCGAGTATCTTGTCTAAAAGATTCTGCGATTTGACCACGAATGACTTCTGGATGGTGTTTTTTTAGGTAGTAAACTACTTTGGGATGAAAAGAGAAGATCGCGAATTGCCCCTGATAGTCTTTTAAACTCATCATCACGGATTGACATAATAGTTTGGTATTTCCATGGGGTTTTAATTCTATAAGAAGTGGAGTTTGACCATTAACATCTTTTAAAAATGAATCAAAACGCACGATCTTTTCCGTGGTCTTACCCAAATGAATGTTTTCAACATCAGACCAGTTAACTTCGCTTAATAACCTATGATCGTCTGATAATCTTTTTAATGTGTGATCATGAAAGACAACAGCAGTACCATCTTTTAAGACATTAACATCACATTCGATTGCATAACCAGCCTTCAATGCTAAATCAAAAGCTGATTTAGAATTTTCGGGAATAAGTCCATCTTTTGAATGTAGACCTCTGTGTGCGATATGAAAATCATGTAACCATGATAAATCTTTTAACATCTTTTTCATAAGATAGAATAGATGATCATTCCTAGAACTGCAGATATTAATATTAGTTTAATAGGTGATACTTTTTTCCATTTCAACATGATAGCTATTAATACTGCAAAGATAATTAGACTTTGATAATTAAATACTGAAAAGTCAAAAGTTAATGTATCAAATGCGATGAGTGGAAAGACTAAACGAATCATAAGCCCTACAGATACACTGATAATCAAACCAATAACAGTAGGCTTTAAGCCCTTGAATGCTTCTTCAACGAATTTGCTCTCGAGGAATTTTGAACCTAAAGAAGCAATTAACAAGATAACGATAAATGATGGAAGTGCAACAGCAGTTGTCATCACAATAGAGCCTAAAATACGAGCTAAAAATCCATATTGTACCATCGCTTCATTACCGATGAATGTTGCCATATTAATCGCGATTGGACCTGGCGTTGATTCTGCAATACCAATGAAATCATAAAGTGTATTTAAATCAATTAAATTTCGACTAACAAGTTCAGATTCCATGAGTGGAATCATCGCATATCCACCACCAAAGGTGAATAGACCAATTTTAAAGAAGATCCAAGCGAGGTTTAAAAGTTCTAAAATCATGCTTTTTTGACCTCCTTGATGTTTTCAATCATGCCATAAACGATACCTAGAATAGCACCAACAAGAAGTAGATATAAAACGTTGATGTTCGTAAACGTGGCAAATAAGATTGATGATATTAAAACGATCCATGCAAATGCATCAAAATGAATTTTCTTAGATAATTTTATAGCTGCTTTAAAAATAAGTAAACCCACAGCAACTTGAATACCATAAAAAGCATAGGAAACTAAAGTTAGTTCTTTAAATTGTAATATAAAGAAAGATATGATGGAAATTGTAATGAGACTTGGTATAATGACGCCTAAAGTAGCTGCTAAAGCACCCATAAATCCGCCAATTTTATAACCGATAAATGTCGCAGCATTAACAGCAAAAACACCTGGGGTTGATTCAGAGATAACCAAAATTTTTAATATATCATCATCATTAACCCAATTCTTATGTTCTACAACAGCTTTTCTCATGATGGGCATCATCGCTAATCCGCCACCAAAAGTAACTGCACCAATCTTAAAAAATTCCCAAAATAGCTCAAATAAATGATGTGGTTTATTCATCATGTCACCTCACAAAAGTCATTATAGCACACAAAGATGAAAATGCAATGTATCTTAAGATAACTATGTTATAATACTTTTGCAAAGGATGGGTATACGATGAAGAAAATAGTATTTGTAGTTTTATTAATAGCATCGCTGTTTACACTGATGGGATGCAATCAAGATTCAGGAAAACATGAGTTTACAGGTCTTAGTGACTTTAGTTATACGATTGGTGATTTAAAACCTGAATGGCGCTTTGGTGTGGAAGTTACCGATATAGAAGATGGTGATATTACAAGAAGTATCACTGTTGATGATTCAGCGGTTATATGGGATACACCTGGCACATATCCAGTTATATTTACCTCAAGAGATCGTGATGGCAACAAGACACACATCACTGTTAACATTGTAGTCATGCTTTCATCAGAAGAAGAATTAAACGTATATTATATCAATGATACCCATGGTGCTATTGAAGAAAATGGGAATCAACTTGGTTTATCAGCTATTGGAAATCTTGTGATGGATGAAAAAGAAGAAAATCCAGATTCCACCATATTTATTGGTGGTGGTGATTTATTACAAGGAAATGTCTTATCCAATTATTACCAAGGTGCATCAATGATTCACGCACTTAACACCATGGGACTAGATGCATTCGTTTTAGGAAATCATGAGTTTGACTGGGGATTAGATGTAGTTACAACATACTTCAATCCAGCATCATCAGATTTAAAAGCAACCTATCCACTTTTAGGTGCAAACATCTTTAGAAAAGATACGATGGAAAGACCTGATCATGTCGATGCTTATACAATTATCGAAAAAGGTGATTTAAAAATTGGTGTAATTGGACTTATGGGTTACGGTATAGAAAGTTCGATTGCAACCGCTAGAGTCCAAAACTACATGTTTGATGAACCTCATACATGGGCTGCATTCTATGCAGAACATTTACGTGTCAATGAAGATGTTGATCTTGTTTTAGCTGTTGTTCATGATAATAGCAGTTATACCAATCAACAGATTGCACAGCTTACAGGAAATCAAAGAGTTGATGCAATCTTTAATGGCCATTCACACTCAAGATATACACAAACGATTTCAAGAGATGGCATTGATATACCAGTCATCCAGTCGAAGGCAAACGGTGAATATCTAGGTAAAGTCACATTTACCATGAATCAAGGTGAAATCACAGGTGCAACTGCAACCAATTTACACCCAACACAATCGTCTTTATCACCATCTGATCATATAACAAAAGATTTACGACTTGCTGGTAGTAATGCGAGTGTGAGTGAAGTTATCAATGAATATAAGTTAGCTATTCAAGATTTACTGAGTGAAGTTATTATTTATTCAGGTAATGCATATGGTCGTAATGATTTATCTTATTTTATGGCTAAACTCATTCGCATGAGTGTAGGTGCAGATTTAGGGATTCATAATTTTGGTGGCACGCGTTCTGATTTGGATCAAAATGAAGCCATCACTGTAGCAACCCTTTATGAAATATTCCCCTTTGATAACAAAGTGAAATATGTTTATTTATCAGGAAGTGATATCAAAGATTATGCAAATTCTGGTGATGCCATCAGCTATAAAGATGGATTATCACTTGAATCACTTCATGATGATGTTTACTATAAGGTTGCAACTAATGATTACGTGTTTGATAAGGTTGATAACCCATTTATCTATGGTGTAGATCCAGTAGATACAGGATTACTGATTAGAGATTTACTTGAAACGGTCTTAAGAGAACAAGCAAAAACATATCCTTCATTTAAAACTGATCAACCTATCGTGATAACACCAGTATCATGGACTTATAACAAAGAAGAAGATTACATTTAATAAAAAAAGCAAATCCTCAATCATCATGAGAATTTGCTTTTTCTTTTTTTATGCAACGATTGATTTTTTCTTTTTAAGGAAATACAATACAAGGAATACACCACCACCAGGTATAAAAATACTACCTATGGTAATACTAATAATCACAGGTGCAGGATTATAATCATCAACTGTTAAGTCACGTACAAGAACATATGAACTGTTTGCAGCTATCGTAATTCTTGAACCACCTAAATGTGTGCTGATCGTTTCATCAGTTAACTGATTTTGATTACCCACAAGATTCCAACCGCCGCCTGTAGGAAGTTTGATCTTTGTTGATTTACGATTTGCATTATGGATAATAAGCATTTCTTCAAAACTATCACCTGTATCACCACTCGTAAGTTGGTAAGCCATAATGCCACTAACATCTTTATAAACGAATTCAAGGTTATCAATGATATCTTCTGAAGTTGTCATTCTAAGTGCAGGATGATTTTTTCTGAATGCAATTAAATCTTTATAGTATTCAAAGATTTCCATTTCAAGATCTCTTGATTTATAATCCCAACGCATTTGGTTAACTGAATCTGGTGATTGATAGCTGTTATGATCGAAACCATCACCAGTTGCTGATGGTTTACTTCTCATGAACTCATCACCAGCATGAAGGAAAGTAACACCTTGAGATAATAACACAATGGCATTTGCTTGTTTCATCATTGCTGGAATTAATGCAGTATTACCTGTTTCTTCAAGTGTTTGATAAAGTTTATCATAAAGTGTATTGTTATCG
>MIDA01000055.1 GCA_001830045.1 Tenericutes bacterium RIFOXYA12_FULL_35_10
CGTGCCATCTTCAGGAATCGCAATCATAAATAAAAGTTTTGCATCTTTACCATCCATCGCATCAAAAGGAATACCTTCATCACTTCGTGCAAAAATAACAGATGGAATGATCACATGTTTTGATTTCGCATGTGGGATAGCTATCTGATAGCCAATTCCAGTTGACATGATGGATTCTCTTTCATAGATATCTTTTAAAAATCCTGATAAATCATTTATCGCTTTTTCTTTTAACAAGATATGTGCCATTGATTCAATCGCTTCTTGTTTGGTTTGTGCTTTTAAATCTAATGCAATATAATTTTGTCGAATCAAATCTTGGATAACCATCTTATAACTCCTCAATAACCACTTTGGTTTGGTATTTTTGAATGTCTCTATGTGTGGCTAACTTCCCACTAAATACAGTTGCTGATGCAGCTGCCACTGCTTCAATAAACGCTAACTTAGGATCTTTTGTCAGTTCATACATTGCAATAAACCCTGCGACCATGGAATCACCTGCTCCAGTTGATGAGATAACTGTACCTTCTAAGGGATGTGCTAAATATGCTTTTTCTTGATCTAAATATAGTGAACCACGTTCACCTAAAGAGATGATTAAATGCTTAACTCCTCTAAAGATAAGTTGTCTTCCATAAAAGATGATTTCATCTAATTCAAATAAATCCATCAGAAGATAATCATTTAGTTCTTTTAGATTAGGTTTCATTAAAAAAGGTTGATGATCAATAAATTGATGAAATAAATCCCCTGGTGTATCCATCACAAACCGAAGTTCTAAATCATCACAAAGCTGTGCGATTTGCTGATAGGCATCTCTTTGACCACTGGGTGCAGATCCACTTACAATAAGCAAATCTTCTTTTTTCATGTTTCTAATGATTGATAGAATATGTTCAAAAATATCATCTTTGACGCGTGGTCCTTCATGATTTAATTCTGTTTCATGATCAACTGTCATTTTGATGTTAATGCGTGTATCGCCCTCTACCCAAATAGGTTTCAAATCAAGACGATAATCCTTTTTCATGCGTTCTAAAAGATAGCGTCCGGTAAAACCACCTAAAATGGCAATCGCTTCGTTTTGAACACCTAAATTATTTAAAACAGCAGAAACGTTAATTCCTTTTCCACCGGGATGAAGAGATGCTTTTTTAAATCGATTTAACTGATTGAGTTCAAACCTTTCACACACTATTTTATAGTCAATCGCTGGATTTAACGTCATCGTGTAGATCATGGACACCGCCCCTTTAGTTTTATTGTAACGGATTTTTTATATTTTTGTGAAAAAAAGGGTGCTGAAACAAAAAAGGGTGGTAAACACCCTTCGTATTAAGCAATTGTTTTTCGTTTGAAATTACCAAAAACATTTTTAACTGGTTTTGTAACAATGAATGCATTGGGATCCACCGATTTTACAAGGCTTACCAATGTATGAAGCTCATACGATGAAATCACAACGTAAATCAATGTTTTTTCATGATGAGAATATGCACCTTCTACCTTCATCAATGTGACACCACGATAAACCTTATGAAGTATTTCATCGACTAAAATTTGAGGAACATTGGTAATGATATCTACCGATAAGAAATGATATGACGTATGCATCCGGTCCGTTAAAATGGTTGTGACAATAATACGGATGACTGTATACGATGCGATGACACCACCCGTGATAATCTCACCAGAAGGTCCCATTTTTCCACCAACAATCAGTCCACCTAAAATCGCAATCGCAACGTTCATAATCATCGAAATAAATCCAACAGATTTACCCTTTCTTAATGAAACGTATTGTGCAATAATATCAAGTCCTCCGGTTGATGTCCCATATCTTAATGCCGCACCACCACCGATACCAATGAGCAAGCCACCTAAAACAGCAGCAGCAAACGCATCACTACGATCGGTTAACCCCATGTTAACAATCGGTAACCACGATAAAATAAACGCTTGTAAGACGATAGAAATAATACTATGAATCGTAAACCGGTGTGAGACACCAAACCATCCTAATAGTAGAATAGGTATGTTTAAAACGATGATGAAGATCCCTAAGAAGTGTGGACCTAAATCAAGTCCAAACCAAACATATAAGCTGTCTCTGACAAGCTGTCCTAAACCTGGAATACCACCTGTATAAAGTGGAACCACAGAAGCTTCTAAAAACCAAGCAACACCAATCCCATACACAATGGTTGATAAAATGACTGCAATCAGTCTTTGAATTTCTGGCCAAACTTTTTGTTTCATTTGATCAGATTTAAGAAATGTTTGAATTTTATTCATGTTCTTGATTTAATATTTCTTCCAATTTCTTAACTGGATCATAACGTTCAAATAAAACTTCTGCTTTGCCCAAAGTTTGTTCCTGATAACCTCCAAATGAATCTAATGATTCAAAGGATAAATCAGATACACCAATTTGGGCTGCAATACGTTTTGAAGTTTCTGGGATAAAGGGTTGTAGTAAAACAGCAATAAAACGAATGGTTTCCAGTAAATGATAAAGTACGTGATCTAAAACTTCTTGTTTATCAGGATTCTTCATGAGTGCCCATGGTTCAGATACATCGATATATTTATTTGCAAAACGTGCAAGTTTAACAACTTCTTCTAAAGCATCTGAAACTCTTAAATCATTCATATACGTCTTCATTTGAGGAAGAACGTCTAATGCTTTTTCTTTTAAGGATAAATCAAAAGGTTCATCTAAAATGACGCGTTTGATCACACCATTTCTGTATTTATGTGCCATACCAATGGTTCGATTAACTAGGTTACCAATTGTATTAGCTAAATCAGAATTGTTTCTTTCAATTAAGAGTTCATACGTGATATTACCATCTGCAGAAAAAGGTATTTCTTTTAATACATAATAACGCACAGGATCAACACCAAAGTATTTCACTAAATCATCGGTATACATCGTATTTCCCACTGATTTACTCATCTTTGATTTATTCACTAAAACCCATGGATGACCAAAGATTTGTTTAGGGAGTTCTAAACCAAGTGCCATTAATATAATGGGCCAATAAATCGTATGGAATCTTAAAATATCTTTACCAATTAAATGTACATCTGCTGGCCAATATGTCTTATATTGTTTTGTGAGTGGTTGATCAGGATGATAATCAAGACCTGTAATATAGTTTGATAACGCATCAATCCACACATAAACCACGTGTCCTGGATCAAATTCAACGGGAATTCCCCACTTAAACGATGTTCTTGAAACGGATAAATCAGGTAGTGGTTCTTTTAGGAAGTTTTGAATCATTTCATTTCTTCTTGATTCAGGTTCAATAAATTCTGGATGTTGTTCAATATGCTTGAGTAAACGTTCTTGATAGGGTGCTAAACGTAGGAAATATGCGGCTTCTTTTGTCCATACAGGAACATCACCGTTAGGTCCTTTACCATCAACGATGTCTTTTTCTAAAATAAACGCTTCTTCAGCAACAGAGTACCAACCTTCATACTCACCTAAATAAATGTCACCTTGATCGTAAAGCTTCTTAAAAATAGCTTGTACAGCTTTAACGTGACGCTCATCGGTTGTTCTCACGAACTGATCGTATGAAACATTGACTTTATCATAGATACGTTTAATTTCTGATGAAATATGATCAACGAATGTTTGAGGTGAAAGTTCATTTAGATTTGCTTTACCTTCAATTTTTTGTCCGTGTTCATCTGTACCTGTTTGAAAGAAGACATCATAGCCTTCCAAACGTTTGAATCTCACAATAGCATCCGCTAAAATAGCTTCATAGACATTACCAATATGCGGAATCCCTGATGCATATGCAATAGCGGTTGTTAAATAAAATTTTTTCTTTTCCATGTTTAAAACCTCCTAAAAATAAATAAAAGTCATCCTTAAAGATATCTAAGGACGACATATTAATCGCGGTACCACCTTAGTTCTGATTGCTCAGCCCTCAATATCCTTAACGCGGATTAACGTTTTAGCCTACCTATCGACTAAAAGGCTCAAAAACCATGTTCATCTACTGCTGGGATTGCTTACACCACCCGCAACCTCTCTAAACCAAGCTTCATAGACTACTCTTTTTCTCATTGCCTATATACATTCATATTATACTTTAACGTATCAAAAAATCAAGAAGAAACCTCATCAATTTTTACAATACGATAAACTTCATTTTTTGATAAGTTATGTTTGCTTGCAACAATCTTCATTGCTTCTTTTTGTGGGTAACCTGCTTTAATGAGTTCAAGGTAATGTGATTTGACATCAAGCAAAGGTTGTTTTAATTCATCCGTTCCACCTTCGATAATCATCACATACTCACCTTTAGGATTCATTTCCATAGAGGATGCTTCTTTTAATGTGGTTCTTATGATGGTCTCAAAAGCTTTGGTGAGTTCTCTAGCGATCGCAATGTTTCTATCCCCTAAGACTTCATAAAGCATGTTCAATGTTTTTTCAATACGCATCGGTGATTCGTAGATTACAAGTGTTTCTTTTCTTGTTTTATAATCCTCAAGCACATGTTTTTGATCATTTGCTTTACGTGGTAAAAACCCAATGTAAGTAAATGGCTGAATGATTAAACCTGAAACAACTAAAGCAGAAAGAATGGCACTTGCTCCTGGTATCGAAACGGCATAAAAGCCTTCTTCAATCACTTTTTTGATAATCTCATAACCTGGATCACTAATCCCTGGTGTTCCGGCATCACTGATCAGTGCTAAAGATTTTCCTTCGTTTAATAAACCGATAATTTTTGTTTCTTGTTCTTCTTTATTGAACTCATGATAACTTAACAATGGTTTTCTAATGTCATAATGTGAAAGTAGAACAGAGGAAGTTCTTGTGTCTTCAGCAAGTATGAAATCAACCTCACGCAATATTTCAACCGCGCGGTATGTAATATCTTTTAAATTCCCAATGGGTGTTGAAACCACATAAAGCGTTGGCTTCACTTCTTTAAAACTTTTTTGCATTAGTGGTTAACCACGCGTTTTGCTTTTTCGCGTAAATCTCTTTCTAAATATACGATTTGCATTAATTGTTTTTTCTTTTGGTCAGAAATATGAAAACGTTCGCGTATGCTTTCTAAGAAAAAATGTTCAGTTGTATTATAAAAATCATCAACCATCGTTATTTTTACCAAGTTTAAGAAAACGATGTTTTTAACTGTCGGACTTGCTTCAACGAAATAGGCAATCGTTTCTTCTAAATCTTTGGATAATGCAAAATGATATTCTGAAACAATACCATCACCCACTTCAGCGAGCATAATGTTTAATATACGTTGTTCAATTTCATTGGGTTTTCCATCAACAGATACCATGTGCATCACTAAATCTAAAAACTTGAGTTTTTCTTTTCGATTTAAAAGTGTTAGTAACATGTTATATTCCTCCATAAATGTCCGTCAGTTCTTTGGTCAGGACATGCTTTTCTATGTATAGGATCAGTGGCTTTTCAACAACCATTCCAATGCTACCTTGTTTCATTGCTTCAATTAAGACATGTTTTGCTGGATGTCCAAGATAGGGATGTACAAATCTGACTCTTTTAGGAATAAGTTGATATTTTTCTAAGAGTGAAATGATTTCCCCAAAACGATCTGGACGATGAATCATTGAAAAATAACCACCATACTTTAATGTCTTTGAAACCCATGAGATCAGTTCTTCTAAGGTTAACATCACTTCATGTCTAGCGATGGTATCTTCTTCATTTTCATTTAAATTAGACGATTCAGTCACTTTGAAAAAGGGTGGATTAGATACTATCACATCCACATCTTTTAAATTGACGTGCTTCACATCTTGATGTATACATGAAAGTCGATTTTCTAAATGATTCAGTTTAATGTTTTTTAACGCTTGAAGGTAACGTTCTTCTTGAATCTCGATTCCGATAATTTTTGCTTTCGTTTTTTTTGATAAATAGAGAATTAACGGGCCTGCTCCTGTCCCTATATCAAGAACCGTTTTTGACCTAACCGGTATCCTTGTAAAATGTGATAGTAAAATGGTATCCAAATTAAAAGCGTGACTGGATTGTTGTTCAATCCATAAGTCTGTACCTAAAAGTGTTCTAAGCATGATTATGCACGTTTAATATCAGTTAAGGCAAGCCATTCAAGCCCGCCATTTTCAGCGTGAGCAACTTTGACCTTTTGACCAATAATGTTTAAGTCAATAACAGTTGCTTCACCCTTATGCGTCATCACTTTTTCTTTTAAGTCTGGCATCGTGAGTTTGAGTTCTGTATAAACATCATCTTCATACTTAATGCAACATAAAAGTTTACCGCAGACACCACTAATCTTTTGTGGGTTTAAAGCTATATTTTGGTTTTTCGCCATCTTAATTGAAACCGTGTCAAATTCGCCAATGAATGTTGTGCAACATAAAATAAGACCACATGGTCCAATACCACCAATCATTTTAGCTGCATCTCTAGGTCCAATTTGTCTTAATTCAATGCGTGTGTGATATATCTCAGATAAATCACGCACCAAATTACGAAAGTCAATACGATTTTCTGCTTCAAAATAAACGAGTAGACGTTTGCGGTCGAGTGTATATTCAGCACCTAAAACTTTCATCTCAAGTTCATTTTGTTTCGCCAAAACTTTCGTTTTTTCAACGATTGCAGGCTCAAGTGTACGATTGTAAGCTTCTTCTTTTAGATCGCCTTCAGTCGCTTTTCTTAAAATCGGTTTAAGTTCAGATGTTAAATCTGTTTCCTCGATTTCTTTAAACATGTATACTTTGCCTATTTCAATACCACGTGTTGTTTCAACAACCACCTGGTCCTTTTTTTCTAATGGAAGTCCTTCATAGGAAAAATAGTATTTTTTTCCGGCTTCTTTAAATTGTACTAAAGCAACTTGCATAAACTCACCTCTTCTTCTCTAGTATATAAAACAAATGGTCCAATGCTAAGTCTAAGTTTATATTATAGGATTGTTGTTGTAAAACAGTCTGAATTTGCTCAATTAAATCATTAACTTCTAAAACTTGCATCCGATCGCTTTGAATTTGAATCACATCTTTTAAAAATTTATAAACAAGTGGTTGATGTGTGCGGTAGTGAACGAAATCTAAGAAATAGAGCAATAAAAGTTCTAAGAAATCCATGAAGAAATCACGATCTTGCATGAGAAAACCTGATTTTTGTGCAAAATGTATGGGATATGAAACATCTTTTTTATCCCAAAGTCGTGCGATCTCTTCAATAAGAGCGATCAAATCGAGAAAATTAGGGTTTTCTGCAAGGAGTGTTGCTTCTTCGATATTTTTAGTGACGTAAGGTGCGAGTGTTGCAACCTTTTCATCAACCCCTAGTTTAATTAACTCTTCTTCTAAATCGAGTTCATCAATACTCTTTAATGTCAGTATTTGACTTCGTGATTGTATCGTACGTAGTACATCTTCTTTATCTTCAGCAAGTAAGAACCCAAATACCTGTTGACTTTGTGGCTCTTCCATAAACTTTAATAACGAGTTTGCTGCTGCAATGCTGATTTTTTCAATGCCCTTAATGACATAAATACGTGGTCCACTAACAAGTGCTGTTTTAGAAAACTCATTTTGAAGTGCCAAAATTTGTTCTTTTTTAATGGATAATCCATCCGGTTCAATCACACTCATATTTTGAACTTTACGTTCTTTGATTTGTAATTTTAAATGAGGGGATTCAGCTTTCCCCTGATTTAAAATCAAATAAGCAACATCATCAACAAGTTGTGACTTACCAGATCCTTTAGGACCGACAATCAAGTAAAGGTGCGCTAATCTATTTTTTTGTATGGTTTGTTTAAAAAAATAGTATGCTCTTTTCATAAGTGCTTTTCAATCTCTTCGAGTATTTGTTCTTGAATTTTTTCGATTGTTTGAGAACCATCAATCACAATAATACGTTCTTGATAACGTTTAGCAACTTCTAAATAGCCTTCTCTCACTTTCGTATGAAAATCAAAAGCTTCTTGATCAAGACGATCATACTTATCGCGATGTGCAATGCGTGATAAACCAATTTTAGGATCTAAATCGATGTAAAACGTTAGATTCGGTAAATTTTCAACCGCATAACGATTGATTGATAAGACAAAATCAAAACCTAAGTTTCTTGCATATGCTTGATAAGCTAAACTCGAATCTATATAACGATCACATAAAACGATTTTTTGTGCACGAAGTGCAGGTAAAATCACTTCATCTAAATGTTGCGCTCTTGATGCTGCTAAAAGAAGTGCTTCCGTGTAAGGTGTTACACCTTGATATTTCGGATTTAAAATGATGTCACGAATGGCTTCTGCAATGTTAGACCCACCAGGTTCACGTGTTGTTACGACGTTATACTGATTTCTTAACACGGCTGCAATGCCTTGAATTAATGTCGTTTTACCGGTGCCTTCGCCACCTTCAAAGGTGATAAACATAGGTGCACACTCCTTTACGTTCTTTTTTTATAATTGATTTTAACTAAAAATAGTCCTCTTGATTCAGCAGTTTTACCTGCTAAATGACGATCTTTAGTTTCTAAAATAGTGCTAATAATGCCTGGTTCTTTACGGTGAAGTCCTATTTGAATGAGTGTTCCCATCATGGATCTCACCATATATTTTAAAAATGAATTTCCATGAAAGGTAAATACATAATGTTTAGATGTTTCTTTGAGCGTGACTTCATGTATTGTTTTAACGGTAGGTTTTCCTGGAACTAACTGACAAAAACCTCTAAAATCATGCGTACCCACAAAAAGTGGTAATGCTTCTTTGATGGGATTGATATCTAAATTTCTAATGTAGACTTCATAGTTTTTTGTAAAAGGTGTTTCAGGATTTTTCGCAATCACATAGCGATAGACTTTAGAAGTTGCACTATGTCTTGCATGGAAATCTGAAGCAACTTTTTTTACACTCTTTAGTCTGATATCTAAAGGAAGACGGTCGTTAACCCCTCTAACCCAAATATCTGAAGGTAGATCAATTTTACTATCAAAATGAAAGACTTGACCAAGTGCATGGACACCTTTATCCGTTCTTCCTGCACTATGAATCTTGATCTCTGTTTGTGTCATTAGTCGAAGTGCTTTTTCAATCACTTCTTGAATACCCAAACCGTTATGTTGGCTTTGAAAACCGATGTAATTTGAACCATCATAACTCACAACTGCTTTATATCTCATCCGATAATCCTCATCATAATGATGATTGCTAAAAATAAAGTTACAACAAACACAGCCATGATATCTTTAAAACCAATCTTATATTGATCAATTTTTGTACGCTTCGCGCCAATCACATAACCTCTTACTTCCATGGCATTCCCTAAATCTTCAGCTCGTTTAAAACTGATGACGAAAACAGGAATGAGAAGTGAAATGATTTGAACAACTTTATCTTTAAATTTACTTTCTTTGAAATCTACTCCACGTGATGCTTGTGCCTTCATAATCTTTTCGGTTTCACCCAAAAGTGTTGGAATGTAGCGAAGCGTTAACGATAACATCATCGCAATCACATCAACAGGGACTTTAATCCATTTAAGTGGTTTTAAAAGTGATTCAATCGCGTAATTTAAATCAGTTGTCATCGTTGTAAATGTGAGTAACGACGTCATGATAATCACATTGGTAATACGTATGAATATAAAGCCTGCACGTAGTAAGCCTTGATCATAAACGTCAAGTTTATATGTATATAAGCTAATGTATGGTAATACGGCTTGTACAAAAAAGATTAACCCGACAATGAGTAAAAAATATAATATTCTAAACTTAATGTATTTTTTGGACCAATTGTAAAAGACAAATAAAATAAGAATTGCTCCAATGCTTGCAACCGATAAATAAAAATCAAAAGAAACAAGCAATTCTCCTTCAGTAATAAAGAATAACTGAATAAAGAAGGTAAATGTTAATAGAAATACAATCGGACGTAGTCCATTGATCACTTTTTTAATTGGAATACCCGCACTTGCAGTTAAGATCATCATGCCCAAAAAGATAGCAACCATGGTGATAATCGGAATTAAATCTGCAGAAATCGGAATGATAAATGTTCCAACCAATAAAATCACAAGTGAAAACAACTTTATTCTTGGATCAAGTCTGTGCAACCAAGAATCACCAGGAATATATTGACCTAATGTGATGTTATTCATGTTGCACCCCCTTTAAATACGCTAAAAGAGATGCGTAATCATAATGAGGTTTGTAGACAAGTCCTACTTCTTTTTCTAATGTTTTTAAAATCTTTAACGGCGTTGGTAGATCTAAATGGAAATCATCAAACTGTGGGTGTTCAAATAACATTTCTTTGGTTCCATCAAATACAAGACGCCCATTATCTAAAACAATAACGCGTTTTGCATATTCTGCAACCAAATCCATATCATGCGTAATCATGATAATCGTTTTATCTTCGGTATCATGAATTTCTTGGAAGATCGCCATTAAATCTTTACGACCTTTAGGATCAAGACCGCGTGTAGGTTCATCTAAAACCAAAATATCAGGCTCCATCGCTAGAATTCCTGCAACTGCAACTCTTCTCATCTGACCACCAGAAATGCGAAACGGTGATTGATTAAAAAGTGATTCATCAATACCAACAATAGCGGCAGCTTTTTTTGCTTTTACTTCCGCTTCACTTTCCGTAGATTTAAAATTTTTAGGACCGAACATAATATCTTTAAGTATGGTTTCTTCAAATAACTGATATTCAGGGAACTGAAAAACAAGACCAACTTTTTGTCTTAAATAGTTAATCTTTTCATGTCTTTTAGGGGGTAAGTCTTGACCAAAGATGACAACATTTCCTTTTGTAGGTAAAAGGAGTGCATTCATATGTTGAACAAGTGTTGATTTTCCAGATCCAGTATGACCGACAACAGCAATAAACTCACCTTTGGGTTTAATATCTAGCGTGATATGACCAATGGCATCGTAATTGACTTTATAACCCCGATACGCATAGCTTACATCTTTGAATTGAATGCCCATAGTGCCTCCAAAAGCTTAGGATCCGTTTTGGGATCTTTTGCTAAATCGTTATATAAAGCCAAACCAAAGGGGAGTTCTAAGTGGGATGATTTAAGTAATTCTTCATGCTTAAATACATCTCTTGGCGTTCCCTCTAAAATCACTTCGCCATCTTTTAAAACAATTAATCGATCACTTAAGCCAGCAAAAGATAAATCATGAGTAATCGTGATGATCGTTTTATTCAACGTTTTATTTAAATACTTAATCAGTTCTACAATTTCTCTTGTTCCCTCAGGATCTAACATAGAAGTCGCTTCATCAAGAATTAAGATATCTTGTTCCATCGCAAGCGCACCTGCTATAGCAACCCTTTGTTTTTGCCCACCAGAAAGGTGATGTGGTTCTTTATTCAAAAAGTCTTCCATACCCACGAGTTTTGCGTAATGGTTAATTCTTTCCATCATTTCATCATGGGGAAGACACTGATTTTCAAGACCAAAAGCGATATCGTGTTTAACGGTCACCCCAACAAATTGATTATCGGGATTTTGAAAAACGATACCTATTTTTTTACGTATATGAGGAAGATTTTTTTCATCCAATTGCTGCCCATCGATAAAAATCTCTCCGGATGTTGGCGCTAATAAACCAACCAAACATTTAGATAATGTCGATTTACCTGACCCGTTATGCCCTAAAATAGACACCCAAGATCCTTTTTCGACAGAAAGATTAATCTTCTTTAATGCTTCATCTTCTTGATTATATGAAAAGCTTAAATCGCTCACTTTAATCATGCATGTCACCTACATTTCGTACCTTAACATTATATCATGTTAAGCAAACTTATGAAAGTAGCGAACTAAATATCACCTGTTTGTATTCTTTACTTTAAAGAATGCTTTTTATAACTTTAACAAAGAAATGTAAAAAGGTAGCCTTTTTTAACATTTTTATTTATAATGGGTATGATATCAATTTGAGGTGAAACCATGGTACATATATTTACAACAGGAAATTTCGAAAAAGAAGTATTAAAAAGTGATGTTCCCGTTTTAGTTGAGTTTTGGGCAACATGGTGCGGTCCTTGTCAACGGGTTGCTCCTATTTTAGAAGACTTAGCAAATGACGTGAAAGATTTAGCAAAAATTGGAAAACTAGATGTTGATGAAGAGTATGAAATTGCAGATGAACTTGGAATCATGAGTATTCCAACACTCATCGTTTTCAAGAATGGAAAAGTTCATCAATCTACGATTGGCGTCCAATCAAAGGAAACATTAAAGAAGCTTTTAGATTTATGAAAAACATCATTATTATTGGCTATGGACCCGCTGGTATTTCAGCGGCTATCTATTTAAAAAGACAAGGTGTACAACCCCTTGTTATTGGTAAAGATTTTGGTGCTCTTGAAGGTTATGATGATAAAGTTGAAAACTTTTATGGCCAAGCTGAACCCATTGATGGTAAAGTGCTCATTCAAAATGGCATAAACCAAGCTAAGCATTTAGGTATTGATGTCATTACAGAAAGTGTCATTTCACTCAAGAGTGTTGGTGAAACATTTGAAGTTGTGACAACCTCGCATACGTTTGAAACAAAAGCAGTCTTACTTGCTACAGGTAAAACAAGACATACCGTTAGAAGAGCGGGATTTACTCAGTTTCGGGGTAAGGGCATTAGCATGTGTGCGATTTGTGATGGTTTCTTCTACCGTCGGAAAAAAGTTGCTGTCATCGGCTACGGTCCATATATGCTCCACGAACTTGATTTCTTAAGAAAAATGACGAAAGATATTACCATTTTTACAGATGGTCACGCATTTGATGATGAGATTGATTTTCCTGTGGTCAGAGAAAAAATAACGAAGTTTATTGGTAATGAAAAATTATCACATATTGAAACAACCCAAGGCACATATGAGATTGATGGTGCATTCATTGCACTTGGAACGCCGAGTTCAGTTGAATTTGCCAGCCAACTTGGTGTCATCATCGAAAAAAACAATGTTGTCGTAAATGATAAATACATGACAAACATTCCAGGATTGTTTGCAGCTGGTGATATCATCGGTGGTAAACTTCAAATTGCGAAAGCTGTTTATGATGGCATGAATGCTGCTGACGCCATTTACAATTATCTACATCCAAAAAAATCACCTGGATTATCCAAGTGATTTTTTTTATATTTTTTTATTTTTCTAGATTTTTTTGATCAACATATCTCAGATACGTCGATAAAATCAATAGACTGACATAAACAAAACCGAGGAACTCTAAGAATGTTCCGAGAAATGTAAACATCACTAAACTTAAGATTGCTGTGATATTAACAATCATGTTGATACCTTCAATCCATTTTATCGTTGGTTTTTTTTGTATCATCTCTACCATGATGCCCACGAAATGAATGATAACACCGAGGAAAATGAGACCTATTACAATGTTACCGATGATAAGATAATCTCCTTGAGTGATTGCATCAAATCCAGTAAAAACGACTTCTTCAACATCTTTTTGATGCATCATCGGAAAAAAGAAAGTGATAATCAATCCGACTTGAATGATCAGTCGAAGCCATGAAAGTTTCATTTTATAGCTTTGTATCGTCAACAGAATCTAAGTAACCACGAATGGGTTTTACAATATCCTTGACAGTACCCTTCTTAAATGGATTTCTTAAATCTGCTGAATCCACTAATCCGAGGAAGCTCTTTGAACCACCAAGACGACATAATTTGATATATGAATCGAGTGCTTTCGCGTGATTTTCTTGGCTCTTCACCCAATATTGGAATGCACAAACTTGAGCTAATGTGTAATCAATGTAATAGAAAGGCGCACTGAAGATATGACTTTGTCTAAACCAGAACGTACCTTTTTCCATAAATAAATCATCATCATAATCTTTGAATGGTAGGTATTTCTTTTCGATGTTACGCCATGTAGTTTTTCTTTCATCTGGTGTCATTTCTGGTTTTCCATAAACTTCATGTTGGAATTCGTCAACTGCTGCACCATAAGGTAAGAAAGAAACTGCACCAGCAAGATGGTTAAACTTATATTTAGCTGTATCTTCAACAAAGAATTCATGAATCCATGGCCATGCCAAAAACTCCATACTCATCGAATGAATTTCAGCTGCTTCCATGGTTGGCCAGCGGTATTCAGGAATCAAGTCTCTACTTGAAAACACTTGGAACGCATGTCCTGCTTCATGTGTTAAGACATCAACATCATGTGATGTACCATTGAAGTTTGCGAAAATAAAAGGTGCATTGTAATTAGGTAAAAATGTACAATATCCTCCGCCTTGTTTACCTGCTTTTGCATCTAAATCAAGGAGATCTTGATCAAGCATAAAGTTAAAGAATTTAGATGTTTCAACTGACATTTCATCATACATTTTTTTCGCTCTTTCAACTTGCCATGCACGATCACCTTTGGGTGTTGGATTACCTGATAAGAAAGAAAGTGCTAAGTCATAAGATTTTGGTTTTTCAATACCTAAGCGTTTGGCTTTTCTTTGGGTAAGTTCATTGACTAGAGGAACAATATCTTCAAAAATTTGATCACGATATGTTTTTACATCTTTTGCGTTATAATCGGTTCTACCAAAACGATCATAACCAAGTTGAATAAAGTTTTCATAACCAAGTGTTTTAGCGATTTTAGTTCTTACCTTAACCATATCATCATAAATACGATCAAACTGTGCTTCATTTTCTGCGAAGAATTTAGAGACTGCAAGCTGTGCTTGGTGTCTGGTTTCACGGTTTTTATCTTGTAAGAAAGGTGCCATTTGTGAAAGGTTATAAATATTTCCGTTAAACGGAATCTTAGCTGATGCCTGAAGTTTACCGTATTCTGTTGATAACTTGTTTTCTAATTGTAAATCGGGAATGATTTCAGGTTTAAATGTTTTTCTTGCAAGTTCCCCTCTTTCAAACATCAAAGAACCAAATGCTTTAACTAAACCTTCTCGATTTGGAGAATCAAGTAATTTCTCGATAAACATTTGATCGTACTCACGTAAAATAGGACCATTTTCATCAAAGAACTCCTGCTCTTTTTCGTAAAACTCATCGGTTGTATCAATGCTATTTCTAATTGATACTAAAACACCCATTGTCCCAAGATCATCATTGATTTTAAAAATATCATATGCTGCTTTAATCTCAGTATCCACATCTTTACCTGTGTTAATCAGAGCAAGTTTTTCTTCTAAACTTTTCTTGATAAGATCTAGATCAGGGCGCACATACTTAAATTCACTGAATTTCATATTTTTTACCTCTTTCTTTAGGGTTAATTATACTATGTTTTGTCTATTTAGACAAGAAATGAAAAAGGAAAGTCGCGCTTTCCTTTAATGTTTTCATTTTTTCAAAAATGATTATTAGGATGAAACGGGTCTTTTAATAAATAAGAACCCATTCACATTGGTGATCGGATGTGACAAAGTAAATTTAATAAGCAGTGTATTTTTTGTCGTATTCACCTCAAAATAAGATGAAATAAAACTTGAATTGATGGTTAGTCGATTGTCATTAATCTCATAATCTTCTTCGGTTAACCCATCACCAGTGATACTTATAATTTCACTATCATATAGATTTTCTTCGTAAAGTGCATACATTACGGTAACATCTTCACCAATAAATACAATAGATGGATCAGTAACTATATAAGGAAATCCGACATCATTGATGGTTAATGTAACATCAAAACTACCTAAATCTTCCACTGTCACTGTAATCACATGTTCACCTTTAGATAACAGTTTTAAAAATGATGAATTTAGCGTAAGTTTCCGATTTGCATATAAATAATTTGACTCTGAGACTACTCCCGTAGAACGTGACAATGTATCGATAGTCACATCTTCATTAAACTGATAAATAACAAGGTCAAATGTTGAATAAATACTATAGTTATAAGCTACATTTATCAACTCATCTGTTAGTATGAATTGATAAATTTGCGTAAAAGCTGAATCTTGATATCCTTCAGCCTGAGCTTTAACACGAACCGATAATTCTCCACGTTCAACAAAATCATAGAAATGATCGGTCACTGTTATGACTTCACCATTGATTTCAATCACATACTTTGTAGCATGCTCAACTTCATCAAACAAAAGTCTACTTCCTTCACGACGAACATTATCCGGTGTATCTAGTACAGTTGAATTACTCGGAGTACATCCGATTAAAGTTAAAACGAAAAGCATAATGAACACTATTTTTTTCATGTTATACCTCACTTCTTGTTAGTTCATCATATCATAAGATATGCTTGTTTGTAAACGCACATGAAATAATCCCATCATGTCCCACGTTTAACCTTGGTACTTTCTAAAAAATAACTCTGTTTTTGTCTCAATCAGCCAAACCAAGGGGATCAGTAATACGAGATTTAATACACTCATCAAACCAAAAACGAGTGATCCAGAAACGTATTTATCTAGTTGAACATAGACAAAACCGTTGATTGCCATCCATGCAAATCCACCAAAAATAGCGAGAAATGCACTTGCACTTTGTTTAATGACTTCAACATCGTTTACAAAATTAAATTTTGGAGTCCAAAGATTGATGATGGCATCGAAGAAACTGATTAATCCAGAAAATGAAATCACAAGCAATATCATCAATAGTTGATTGATAACAGGTATTTTTAATGAAATACCAAAAAGTAAGATGCTTAAAATTCCAATCGGCACCGCTAGAAGCATGTTGAATACAATTTTACCGTATATAACCGTTTTAGGTTGAATCGGTAAACTTTTTATTAACCATAACTGCTTACCTTCCAGGCTTAGCGAGATGGCCGGTGTATAGGTCATAGCCAATGAAAAACCAATCAGTAATAAAATCATGATTTCAAGAGGTAAACCTCCTACACCCATAGCTTCACTTAAAATGGATTCGAGCTTAGATTGAAAGAATAAGCTTGCTACCGATGCAACAAGTAAAATAATAGGACCAAATCCAGCATTTGTTGCATAGAGCACGCTATTAAAAAACTTTTTAAACTCTTTTTGTACAATAGAAATAAGAGGTGATCTTTGAATATAGCGAATAGCACTTACGCCGTGCTTCATTGCAACTCTAACACCTTTTTGGTTTGTTTTAGCAACTAATCCTTGTATTGAAAATAAGTATAGAACAAAGAGGATCCCGTGACTTAAAACCAAGTACATAAAGTGAGGTAATGACTCTTGGTGAACCGCAATACGGTACCAGTCAAATGGTAGATATACTTTGGCTATGCCCTTAAATAAATCGATTTGTCCCGTTAATGGATTTTGATCAACTTCATTGACAGAAAACATAATCATGAATAGCCCAATCATTAAGACAAAAACTAATATAATACTGATGATTTTAGCATGTCTTAATCTTGCAGTTAACGTAGCAACCCCTAATGATAAAAAGCTAATAAGTGCAACTGGAACAAGTGGTAAAAAGAAGAAACCAATCACCATATAGATACCGCTGAGTATTGTCATACCATTCCAATAAATGTAGGAAAATAAAATGGGTAAGGTGAATAGAAAAGATGTTAGGTATAGCATGATCATTAATACCGTCATCTTAGCAAACAAGATAGTTCTTGGATGTATAGGTAGAGGTGCTAATATATCATAATCTTTATAGTAAAACAAATATCCACTTGCACGAAATAAAGTAATGAAAAAGGCCATTCCCAGCATATAAATACATATAAAACTTAAAAGTAATTCGCTCTGTCCCATATCGTGAAGTATTTTTCCTAAATCAAAAAACATATAACCAAATGCACCGACAAAGACTGCAAGTGCATATATGATTGCAAGACCAATACCGATTGCTTTTGCTTTCGAACGCTTAACATCAAATCCCATCAGTCGCTTAAGGGAGATGTTCTCTTTTATAAATAATGAAACGAGTTTAAAATACATTAGCTTTCCTTTTGAATTTCCATGAAGATGCTTTCAAGCGACTGATCTTTAATAATGGTTTGTGTATCTCCTTCTGCTACTATTTTACCTTGCTTAATAATAGCTACCTTGTTACACAATTTTTCAACAACTTCAAGTACGTGTGTGGAGAAGAAAATAGCACTACCCTGATCACACATCTCTTTAAAGATCTCTTTAAGTTGAAAACTTGCTTTCGGATCTAAACCGACAAAGGGTTCATCTAGTAAAAGCAATTTAGGTTGATGAATGAGTGCGCTAATAATGACTAATTTTTGTTTCATACCATGCGAGTATGAAGAGATAGGATTTTGTAAAACATCGCGTATTTCAAAAAGGTTAGCATACTTTTCAATTTCTCTTTGGCGATCCTCTTCTGAAACTTCAAAAATGTCTGCAATGAATGACAAATATTGGATTCCCGTGAGTGATTCATAAATATCTGGGTTATCCGGAATATAAGCAATCATTTTTTTAACCCGCAAAGGTTCCTTTTTAATTGAAAGGCCACTAACTGTGATATTTCCTTCATCAAAATCAATAATACCTGCAATCGATTTTAGAAGTGTCGTTTTTCCTGCACCGTTATGTCCAACAAACCCAAAAATATCGCCTTCTTCAATTGTAAGCGAAATGTCATTACATGCTTTTTTGATACCATCATAACTTTTATATACATTCTCTATGATTAACATAAAACCCTCCATTAACGTTTTTTCAAGGCCATTTTACCACTTTATGAACAAAATGATTCTAATTCAGTGATTTTGACTTTCTTTTATCTTATAATAGTATATAAACGATACACGCTTAGGAGGGTATTATGAAATCAAGTAGAGAATTACGTCATCAAGCCTGGGAACAACTCAGAAAGAGTTATTGGATGGTACTTGTTGTCACATTAATTGTGGCTGCACTTCCTGCTGCATCTTCTATTGCAGTCATTGGATTTCTTTTATTGGGACCACTTTTAGTTGGTCAAGCGATTTATTTAATTGATATGATTGATAATAACACCGATGGTAAAAAACTTGAACTTATCATTGAGGGTTTCAAAAAGAGTTTTGTTAACTCCATGATTGCTTCACTTCTTGTTGGTATTTTCACATTCTTATGGTCATTATTATTCATTATTCCAGGAATTATTAAGTCATTAGCATATGCGATGACGCCTTATATCATTGCTGAAGATCCAACGATTGATGCAATGAAAGCGATTGATCAATCTCAAGAAATGATGAAAGGTCATAAAATGGAGCTTTTCATTCTTCATTTAAGTTTTATTGGATGGTATATTTTAGCAATGTTTACATTTGGAATCGGTATGATTTTCTTACTTCCTTATGTTAAAACAGCTGAAGCAAACTTCTATATTGAACTTCGCGGAAGAAAATCAATTATTGCAGAATTTGAGTAAAAAAAGGCCGAAAGGCCTTTTCTTTTACCATAAATGATGAACATGTGCTTTAATATAGTCATCATAGATGCGTTTAACTTCATCCATTTGATGTTGTGTTAGTGGCGGTAGTGATGCTGCTTTAACATTACTTATAATGTGTTCTGGTTTACTTGCACCAGGTATCACAGTTGAAACACCATCAAACATGAGTATCCATCTTAACGCATAAAGATTTAATTCATTTGCTGGAAAAACACGTTTTAATTCTTCTACAGCTTTTAAACCAACATCATAGGGAACACCAGAAAACGTTTCACCTTTATCAAATGCTTCACCATGTCTATTAAATGTTCTGTGATCATGTGGTCCAAAGGTTGTATCTTTGGTAAATTTACCTGTTAATAGTCCACTCGCTAATGGAACTCTCACGATGATGCCAACACCTTTTTGTTTTGCTTGATCAAATAGTTCTTCAGCTGGACGAAGTCTAAACATGTTAAATATCACTTCAATAGCTTCAACGCCAGGATGATTTAACGCGAGTAATCCTTCTTCGATCGTTTCGATTGATACACCATAGTGTTTAATTTTTCCTTCTTTTTTAAATCCATCCATATAGTCAAATACATGGTTTTTTTGATATAAGTCTGTTGGTGGGCAATGGAGTAAGACCATATCAAGTTGATCTACCTGAAGTCTTTCTCTAGATTCATCAATAAACTGGTTTAATGCTTCTTTTGTGTAAAGGCTTGTATCTTGTTTAGGGAGTTTTCTACCTATTTTCGTGATGACAAAGACTTTCTTATCTTGTTTATTATTAAATAAACCAATCGTTTCTTCGCTTAGTCCGCCTTGATAGACATCTGCGGTATCAAAGCTATTAATTCCAAGATCAACTGAAGTTTGTAAAGTTTCTAATGCGATTTCTTCATTAAAAGGATCTCCCCATTTAGAACCGAGTTGCCATGTGCCAAGTGAAATTTCTGAGATGATAAATCCTGTTTTGCCAAAAGCTCTTTGTTTCATGCTAACCTCCTACATTGAATATTTATTTTTTTTCAACTCCGTGTAGTTAATTTCAGGAATAATAATAATTTCTGTCATGATACTCTCAAAATCGATTGAAAGATTGGATGATGTTTGATCATGTCGAATAACAATTGGCCCCCAGATACGTTCTACAAATTCAGGATGATCGATAAATGGGTTTCTATTGTTTTGTTCATCAAATATCAGTTCATTTCGATTTAACTCAAAACTATCGACAGGATCTAGTTTATGCCATCTAAGTAATAAATCAAGATCGCCTACCGTTGAAGTTCCAATCGTTAAATTCCATCTGACATGCATATATAAAAGGATACGAGCGATATCGCCACGATCTGCTGCACCAGGATAATAGCCACCACCGATTAATCGGTTAGCCCCTGTTCCATCAACAAATGGGTAATTACTTCGTGTTGAATTAATACTTGGATTTGCAGGCTTTAAGTTTTGTAGGTCAGAAGCGATGTTAGCTGTACCGTTATCAGCACTTGCACCTAACATGCTTTGTGGCCACACGTGTTCTCTATTCCACGTGATTCCACCATCCCAAACTCCAGAAACAGATGCTCTGTTATAAACCAAAATCACATTGTTTGGATTTGATGGGTCTTCATCGGTATCATTTAGGATATATCTTGCATCACCATAGGTTTGTAAAGTCATGGTTGTAATAAGTTGTCTCAGTGCTAATTTTAACTGACCATCAGATACGGATGTAATAGATGCATAATAACCTTCATAGACTGCATTACTTTCAAAGATGGCATAAAGGATCGTGTTTGATGAGATGAGTTCTGTCTCATCAAAGACCGTTGAACCAAAGCGGTCAATTGACCAATAAGAAAAGACATAGTCTTCTTTAGATGGCTCTGCAGGAAGTGTTACAAGTTCACCATAGGTAATGGTTTCTCTTCCAACTTCGATACCATCACTTTCATAAATAACAGTATATGTTTCCCTTGTGTAGTAAAGATTTAATACGGTCGTAGTCTCAGAAATGACACCTGTTGTGGTGGAGAGTTCAGTGTTTAAAATAAACCCTGTACGATCTGTATCAAGTTCAATTGAGGTTCCTTTTTCACCAAAATGTGTCGTGGTCTCTGTTAATGTATAGTTTTCATCTAATAAATTTTGTAAGTAAATACGAACTTGGTATTCTCCTGTGACATATGCTCTTAATTTAGCTTCAACAGTTAAAGACTCATTGATTGGATTAGAAAAATCAAATGCTACAGTGAGTTCAGGAGAAATAAACCATCCTTCAAAAGCATATCCAACAATCTCTGGGTTATCAAAAGGAGTTATTGTGCTACCTTCTTTAATTTCAAATTCTTGAAAGATTGTATCCTGTACTTTAAATGTTACCGATACTTTTTCAAAACGACCATTCACCGTTAATGTAAACGTATTTGATGAAGAGACACCATCTAAGGTCACTTTTACGGTTAAAACAACATCTGTATCAATTTCAGGCGTATTCACAGTTCCATATGTATCAACGATATTTGGATGTGAACTTTGCCATTCAATGATAACATCATCTCTTAATGATGATGATTTGGGAAGTTTAATATGTGTCGAAACAGAAGATGCATTATCACCTTCTGCATATTCAATTTGAATATCGTCTAAAACATCAAACAGTGATGCTTCTTGTTGGCATGCTGAAAAAAAGAAAAGTGCTACCAATCCAAGCATCAAAAATACTAATTTTTTCATGTGAAACCTCGCTTGTTCTTTTTGAAGTGCATTACTATTGTATAAAACTTTGTTATAAATAACAACTTAAAAAGATGTTTACGTCATTTTTTATATGATACATTGCTTAAATCAATCTTGAATCTACATGCACCATCTTTATGTAAAGCAGATGAAATAAGTTCAATCTTTAAGTCTTGATCAAAAATAGCATCGAATGGAAGCTTTGTAAAACCTCCACTGCAATAACACCAATTTGATGAAATAGTTTGATCATTTTGATTGATTGATTCTCTTGCAAATGGGCAGTGACAAAGGTAATAATTTTTTTCTTCGATTGATGTTGCTTCTAGAAATTTCTTGGTATCATAGGGGATTTTTGTTATATAGAGTGCATCATCTTTTAATACAGCTGACATGATTTCTTGGTTACTTTTGACATAGTCAATCACTTCTGGTGTAATCTCTTGTTCATACCAAACTTTTCTTTGATTGTAAAAGAGTTCAAGCTCCTTTATTTTTCGAAGATGAAGATCTTTTAAGTATACCTCTAATGTTGGCGAAGCTTCATAAAATAGTTTTTCTTCGATAAAGGAATCTCTTGGAATTTGATGGTGATTATCAGATAAAACAAGACGTAGTTTTTCTTCATCTAAATGAGAATCTAGCCATGTTATAAACTGCTTAGTAAAGTAAACCATTTCACTTGGGGATGTGCCTAAAAAAGGAATACTCATTTCATTTAAAACGGCTTCTTTAAAGGATCCCCCCATGACTTTGATGAGTTTTTTTAAGATAGATTCGATGACACCATATCCACCTGTATATTGTGTAAGACGAATGAAATTTTCATGATGATTTATCATTTTATAATAGCGCATCAGCATAATAAAATACCCTATATCATTTTGTTTTGTACGCATCATATATATGACAATTTGATCAAGATCTTGTTCACTAACACCGTCCAAATCAGAAAGATTTTGTTCCTTTAAGTAACCTTCGATTTGAGATAAAAACAAGAAAGACTCCTCGTATTTTTCTAATGAAATATGGTTATTTTGATACCATGTTTTAAGTTCACATTCTCTCATCAGCGCTCACCTCTACATTCATTCTATCACTAACTTAAATCAGAATATAAAAAAAACAGGCCGAAGCCTGTTTGATTTAATTAAACGAATTCAATGATTGCCATAGGCGCAGCATCGCCACGTCTTGGGACAGTCTTGATAATACGTGTGTAGCCACCTTTACGATCTTGGTAGCGGGGACCGAGTTCAGAGAATAACTTTTGAAGTGCATTTTGGCCTTCCTTAACGTCCTCAAAACGAACGGTTTCAGCAGCTTGTCTGCGTGATGCAAGCGTACCTTCCTTCGCTAAAGTGATCATCTTGTCGGCAAGCTTCTTCAATTCCTTAGCCTTCGCTTCAGTCGTAACGATACGTTCATTGATGATGATATCAGTCACGAGATCGCGAAGAAGGGCTTTTCTCTGATCGCTGGTGCGTCTTAATTTGCTATAAGCCATGATTTACTCCTTCTCTTCATCGTCAAAATGAAATTTTGATTCTTTATTCGAAGTGTTTTCGAATTCTAAGCCGTGTTCAGCAAGCTTTTCCTTTAATTCCTTAAAGGACTTTCTGCCTAGGCTTCTAAATCTCATCACATCTTCTTCGGTCAAACGAATGATTTGACCCACTGTATAAATACCAGAACGTTTTAAACTATTGAATAAACGTACTGATAAATCGAGTTGTTCAATCTTCATGTCAAGTTTCTTGTTGGTCGGTTCTTCTTCCTGTTCGAAGATGAAGTCGGTTGATGCAGCTTTTTCACTGATTTGAACGATGGTATTGAAATAATCAATGAGCATCTTAGAAGCTAATGCTAACGCATCTTTTGCTAAAATAGCACCATTTGTTTCAATCTCAAGCATCAATTCATCAGCATCTCCTCTTGTTTTTTCAACATGATAGGAAACGCGTGTTACCGGTGTATAAATGGCATCAATAGGAATAATACTCTTCTCGTTTCTTGAGAATACCTTATTCTTGTCTGCTGAAACATAACCTACACCACGACGAACTGTAACCTCCATGGACAAACGTCCATTATCTGCGAGGGTTGCGATGACTTGGTTTGGATTAATGATTTCAACACCGTCAACATGATTGAATTCTTTCGCGGTTACTGGGCCAGCACCTACTGCATAGAGTTCAAGTTTTTGTTCAAAGTCAGGGTCGTTAGAATCAACTGCGAAGATGACCTTCTTTAGGTTCAAGACAATACCCATCACGTCTTCATAAACACCATCAATGGTAGAGAATTCGTGTTCGACGCCATCAATTTTAATATTTACGATAGCTGCGCCTGGAAGTGAAGAGAGCAGAACTCTTCTTAAAGCATTACCTAAGGTAATACCATAACCTCTTTCAAGAGGTTTGATTTGGAAGCGCCCTTTATTGCCGTCTACAGATATTTCTTCAACTGCGGTTGGTTTTTCAAACTTTAAATCTTTCACAAGTTACCCCTCCTTCTAATTAGCCACGTGGACGTTTGGGTGGTCTGCATCCGTTGTGTGGAACTGGTGTTACGTCTTTGATTGCTGTAATTTCAAGACCTGCTGCCTGAAGCGAACGAATTGCTGCTTCTCTACCTGGACCAGGTCCTTTGACAGATACTTCAACCTTGATCATACCATTATCCATTGCTGCTTTTGCCACTGCTTCAGCGGACATTTGAGCTGCATAAGGTGTTGATTTCTTTGATCCTTTGAAGCCAAGTGCACCAGCACTGCTCCATGCGATCGCATTACCATCAACGTCAGTAATTGTCACGATTGTATTATTGAAGGTTGTATGAATGTGTGCTACACCAAGGGGAATATTCTTTCTAACCTTACGTTTTGTTGTCTTTTTCTTAGCCATGTGTCATTCCTCCTTTACTTCTTCTTGCCGGTAACTGCCTTTGGCTTACCTTTTCTGGTACGCGCATTGTTACGTGTGTTTTGTCCACGAACTGGCAATCCCTTGCGGTGACGAATGCCACGATAAGAACCGATTTCCATTAAACGTTTAATATTTAATGTAATTTCACGACGTAAATCACCTTCGGTGTTATACTTCTGAATTTCTGTACGAATACGGTTCAATTCGTCTTCTGTTAAATTCTTGACGCGTGTATCTTCACTGATATTTGCGTCCTTTAAAATTTGTTTGGAAAGGGGTAACCCGATTCCGTATACATAAGTTAACGAAACCACAACGCGTTTGTCGCTTGGAATGTCAACGCCTGCTATTCTTGCCATAGTTTCCTCCTACTATCCTTGTCTTTGATTATGTCTCTTATTTTTCTTATTGATGACATAAATTTTGCCTTTACGCTTAACGATGATATCGTCTTCGCTTCTTTTTTTAACGGATGCTCTAACCTTCATATCGTTTCCTCCTTATTTGCGGCGATAAGTAATGCGACCGCGTGTTAAATCGTATGGTGATAACTCTACTGTAACTTTATCACCAGGTAAAATGCGTATGTTATTCATGCGGATTTTACCAGATACGTGCGCCAAAACGATGTGACCGTTTTGGATAAGTTCAACTTTGAACTTGGTATTAGGTAATACTTCGATGACTTTCGCCTCGACTTCAATTAAATCTTCTCTTGCCATAGATTCACTCCTTTTTTGCGATTGTTAAGATCTCATAGCCAGTTTCCGTAATCACAATCATATGTTCATAATGAGCAGATGGTTTGCGATCAGTTGTCACTGTTGTCCAATTATCAGACAATATTTTTACGCGCTTGGTACCTAAATTTAGCATAGGTTCCACGCAAAATGTCATTCCCGGCTTAAGCACCGGGCCTTGCTTCGGTTGTCCAAAATTAGGAACATATGGATCTTCATGAAGACTTCTTCCGATACCATGACCGGTGAACTCTTCAACAATACCATAACCGAAAGGTTTGACGTAAGACTCAATTGCATGTGAGATATCTGAAACATAATTTCCAGGTTTTGCTTGTTCTAATCCAACATAAAGACTTTTTTCAGTAATTTCAAGAAGTTTTTTTACTTCATCACTGATTTGTCCAACGGGATAAGTCGTTGCAGAGTCTGCGTGATATCCTTTGTAATTGACGCCAAAATCTAAGGTAATAATGTCTCCTTCTTTTAAAACATGTTTTGAAGAAGGAATACCGTGAACAACAACTTCGTTAATGGAAGTACAGATGGATCCTGGAAAGCCATGATAACCTTTAAATGATGGAGTAGCTCCCAGTTTTAGAATAAAATCTTCGGCGAGCGCATCGAGTTGAAGCGTGCTAATACCTGGCTTGATGTGTGTCTCAAGCATTTGTCTTGTTAAATCTAGGATGCGACCAGCTTCGCGCATCAACTCAATTTCGCGTTGTGATTTGATTAATATCAATTCATCTCACCTAATACTTTCTTAATCGTAGAATCAGTCGTTTGAATGGATTGTGTTCCATCAATTTCGACGATTGATCCTTTTCGTTTGTAATAACCGATGACAGGTGCTGTTTGTTCATTATATACACGAAGTCTACGTTGAACCGTTTCTTCCATATCATCTGCACGTTGAATAAGCTTACCACCATCTACATCACATATACCCTCAACTTGAGGTTTTTTGTTTGCAATGTGATAAACTGCTCCACATGTTTCGCAGACACGACGACCAGCAATACGTTTAATAATGACTTCATCTGGAGCAGCAATGTTAATCACTGCATTTAACTTCCATCCGAGTTCATCAAGTAACGCATCAAAAGCTTTTGCCTGTTCAATATTTCTTGGATAGCCATCGAAGAGAAATCCCTTCTTGCAATCCTTGTGCATCAATCTGTGGCGGACGATCTCATTCGTGATATCATCAGGAACGAGTTCGCCACGATCGATATATTCTTTGGCAATTTTGCCAATAGCCGTTCTATCTTTATAGAGCTCACGGAAAATATTTCCAGTTGAGATATGCGGAATCTGATAATGCTTTACCAAAAGTTCGGCTTCTGTACCCTTGCCCACACCGGGAGGGCCCATCAAAATGATGCGCATCGCCATAACCTCCGCTTACTTGAAGATGCCGCTGTATTCTGTTTGACTTGCGTCTGTTTCCACCTGTTGTGTCGTTTCAATGGCAACCCCAACAATAATCAGTAAGCTTGTACCACCGAGTGTAATCGCACTCGCTTCTTGATCAGTAAATCCAAATACAATCGATGTCAAAATCGGTAATATAGCTAGTATAACAAGATATACGGTACCTATGACAGTAATCTTGAACAATAATTTCGCGATGAAATCTTTTGTCTCAATGCCTGGACGAATACCTGGGACGTAAGCATTTGACTTCGTTAAGTTATCACTAATCTTCTCTGGGTTGATGGTAAGGAATGAATAGAAGAATGAGAACACGACAATCAACATCACATAAAGGATAAATCCAATAGGTTGTTGATAATTGAAAATGCTGTTAATCCATCCACCTGCACCGGTTGTTGAATTAGCACCGGTAAAACCGATAACGGTTAGTGGAATACTTAGGATTGTTTGAGCAAAGATGACAGGAATAACGCTTGCGCTGTTAATCTTCATCGGAATGTGAGAATCTGATTTACCCTGACGATTCGCATATTGAATGGGAATCTTGCGGGTCGCAATATGCATGTAAACAACACCGAGTAAAATACCAAAATAAAGTGCCATGATTAAGATGAAGAAGACAATGTCCCATCCACCAGTACCATTAGTAATATATTTTGTCCAAACTGTTGTCCACATAGCTGGTAAGCTTGTTACAATACCCGCAACAATTAACATTGATGTTCCATTGCCAATACCACGCTTTGTGATTTGATCAGCTAACCAAATAGCTAATGCAGAACCACCGGTCATAACAAGTGCCATATAGATATAGAATAAATAACGGAATTGTGAAACAGCTGATGCTTCGAGTGAAGGAACTAACACAGAACCGTTAACGCTCATACCAATAATTAAAGCAAACGCTTGAATGAATGCTAAAACGATGGATGAATAACGTGTGATACGGTTAAGCTTTTGTTTACCTGTTTCACCTTGTTCGCTCCATTCCTTAAAGGAAGGAACAACCATTTGAAGCATTTGAACAGCAATAGATGCTGTAATGTAGGGAGAAATCCCTAAAGCGAGAATTGAGAATCGTTCAAGGGCTTGACCACTGAAGTTATTCAGGATGGCAATAAAGTTACCACTTGATCTCATTACTCTTTCAATCGCTTCAACGTCAAAGAGTGGTACGGTAATATGACTTGCAATTCTAACAACCAACAGGATGAATAAAGTGAATGCTAAACGTAGCATCACAGTTTTGTTACTTAGAATTCGTTTTATACGCAGCCACACTTTACATCACCTCGACAGTTCCACCAGCCGCTACGATTGCTGCTTCAGCAGTTTTCGAAAATACATGTGCTTTGACGGTTAACTTCTTTTCTAAGGTTCCGTTTCCTAAAACCTTGACACCTGAGTTAAGTTTCTTCAAAACATTGCGAGCGATCAATACTTCTGGCGTAACAACTTCTCCGTCATTGAATAAATTCAAATCTGATAAGTTGACGACAGCATATTCTTTACGGTTAACGTTATTGAATCCACGCTTTGGAAGTCTTTGGAAGAAAGGAATCTGTCCACCTTCAAAGCCTGGGCGAGGGCCGCCACCTGAACGCGCGAGTTGACCTTTAGTACCTTTACCAGCAGTTTTGCCAGTTCCAGAACCTGGACCTCTACCAAGACGTTTACGGTTTTTACGAGCACCTTCTACGGGTCTTAAATCGTTTAACATGGGTCGTCCTCCTACTCTACTTCTTTAACTTCAACCAAGTGAAGGATGGTGTTAACCATACCGTTAATGGCGTCGTTAGACTCTTTTACCACGACTTGATTAAGTTTTCTTAAACCTAATGCATGTGCTGTTTTAACTTGATTTGGCTTGCGGCCAATCAAACTTCTTTTCAAAGTGATTTGTAGTTTCATTAGACCAACTCCGATACATCTACACCGCGAAGTGCAGCGACTTTTTCAGCTGTTCTAAGTTCTTGTAACCCAGCGAATGTTGCACGAACCATGTTAATAGGAGTGCTTGATCCAATTGATTTAGATAAAATATCATTTATGCCAGCGAGTTCGAATACAGCACGGACCGCACCACCAGCGATGATACCAGTACCTTCAGATGCAGGTTTCAAGAATACTTGACCAGCACCGTAGTGTCCTGTGATTTGATGTGGGATTGTTGTTCCAACGATGGGAACATTAATTAAATTTGTTTTAGCTTGTTCAACAGCTTTTTTGATCGCATCGGGTACTTCAGCAGCTTTACCTGTTCCAAAACCAACTTGACCTTGTTTGTTACCGATAACAACTAAGGCTGCAAAACGGAAACGACGACCACCTTTAACAACTTTAGTGACGCGGTTAATGGCAACAACACGTTCTTCGAACTGGTTGTCGGTTTGTTCTTCTTGGTTGAATCTTTCTTTTGCCATGTTCGTTCTCCTCCTTAGAATTGCAGACCAGCTTCACGAGCGGCTTCAGCAAGTGCCTTGATACGTCCGTGGTATAAATAACCACTGCGATCAAAGACAACCGAAGTCAATCCTTTAGCTAGTGCTTTTTCAGCAATCAATTTACCAACTGCCTTAGCTGTTTCAATGTTTGAATGCTTAAGGCCTAATTCTTGAGAGCGTACACTGACTAATGTTGTTTGTGCTAAATCATCGATGAGTTGAACATAGATTGCAGTGTTAGAACGGTAAACTGAAAGTCTTGGACGTTCTGCGCTTCCTTGAATAATTTTGCGGATACGAAGATGACGTTTTTGTCTTGTTACGTTGCTTGAAATTTTTCTAATCATATCAGTATCCTCCTTTACTTAGCAGTCTTTCCGGCTTTACGTGCCACGTATTCATCCACATAGCGAATACCTTTTCCAAGGTAAGGCTCAGGTTTACGTACGCTTCTGATTTTAGCCGCAAATTCACCAACGAGTTGCTTGTCAGCACCTTCAATGATGATGTCTGTATTCTTAGGGATCGTCACTGTTAGTCCTGCAGGAATTTCTAAGTCAACTGGATGAGAATAACCCATTGATAAGTTGACAACTTTTCCTTGAAGGGCAGCACGGTAACCGACACCACGAATTTCTAACTGCTTTTTAAAGCCTGTTGAAACACCAACGACCATGTTTGATAACAGGGCACGAGTTGTTCCATGAATTTTACGTGTAAAAATTTCATCATTTGGACGAGAAACTTTAATATCATTACCATCCTTATTGATGGTAAGCATTTCATTAAATTGGAATTCAAGTTGACCTTTTGGACCCTTAACCACAACGTGGTTTTCTGGGCTAATCGTTACAGTAACGCCAGCAGGAACATGAATCACTTTATTACCTATACGTGACATAATATCCTCCTTTATTACCAAACGTAGGCGAGCACTTCGCCGCCAACTTGAGCCAAACGCGCTTCACGATCAGTCATAATACCTCTTGATGTTGAAATCACTGCGATTCCGAGTCCATTCAACACTTTAGGTAAATTTTCAACTGAAGCATACACACGAAGACCTGGTTTCGATATCCGTTTCAATCCCTTAATAACACGTTCTTTTGTTGAAGTGTACTTAAGAGCGACAACAATTTTACCTTGTACTCCATCTTTGACCATTTGATAGTCAACGATGAAACCTTCTTTTTTAAGTACCGCTAATACATCGGCCTTTAAACGAGAAGCTGGCATTTCTACTTTTTCGTGACGCATTTTATTCGCGTTACGAATGCGGGTCAGCATATCCGCAATTGGATCAGTCATAACCATAGTTCTTCCTCCTCTTACCAGCTTGCCTTTTTGACACCTGGGAGTTCACCCTTGTGTGCCAAATCACGGAATGTTAAACGTGACAAGCCAAACTTGCGCATATAGCCTCTAGGACGTCCGTCGAGTGCATCGCGATTTCTTAAACGTGTTGGTGATGCGTTACGTGGTAACTTAGCGAGTGCAGCGTAATCGCCTTTTTCTTTAAGTTCTGCACGAATGTCAGCATAACGCTCAACAATCACACGACGCTTTGCTTCTTTTACGATTTTTGATTTCTTTGCCATAGTGCGCCTCCTTACTTCTTAAACGGCATGCCAAGTAGTGTCAATAATTGACGACCTTCTTGGTCTGATTTTGCCGTTGTTACAATTACAATGTCCATACCGCGAACTTTTTTAACTTTGTCGAGGCTGATTTCTGGGAAAATGATTTGTTCCTTGATACCTACAGTGTAGTTACCGCGTCCGTCAAATGAGTTAGCAGAAATACCTCTGAAGTCACGTACACGTGGAAGTGCAATGTTGACTAATTTATCAAGGAAGAACCACATACGGTCGCCACGAAGCGTTACTTTAGCACCAATAGGCATACCTTCTCTAAGTTTGAAGTTAGAGATGGAATTCTTAGCTTTAGTAACAAGTGGTTTTTGACCTGTGATAGCTCTTAATTCTTCAACCGCATCGTCTAAGACTTTTGGATTGAAGACAGCGTCACCAACACCCATGTTGACAACAATTTTTTCGATTTTTGGCACTTGCATCACGGATGTGTAGTTGAATGCCTTAATCAGTTCGGGTTTGACAACATTTGAATATCTTTCTTTAATTATGCTCATTGTCTAAACTCCTTATTTATCAAGGCTTGCGCCTGATTTTTTAGCATAGCGAATCTTCTTGCCATCGACTTCTTTAACACCAACGCGTGTTGGTTTACCAGTCTTTGGATCGATCATTGCTACGTTAGAAACATGAATGGGTGCTTCTTTTTCAATAATGCCGCCTTTATCATTTGCCTGTGTTGGTCTTTGGTGTTTCTTAACTTTGTTGACACCTTCAACTAACACACGGTCAGTTCTAGGATAAACTTTTAAGACGCGGCCTGTCTTGCGAGTTTTATTACCTTTTTTGTCAGTTACAAATTGATCGGCTCCAGCGATGACTGCAACTGTATCTCCAGCTTTAATATACATCGATTGAACCTCCTTATAGTACTTCTGGAGCTAAGGAAACGATCTTCATGAAGTTCTTTTCTCTAAGCTCTCTTGCCACTGGTCCGAAAATACGGGTTCCACGTGGGTTTAAATCATCTTTAATAATGACAACTGCATTTTCATCAAATTTGATGTATGAGCCATCTGCGCGACGAAGTCCAGAAACCGTACGTACGATAACTGCCTTAACGACATCACCTTTCTTAACGGCACCGGCTGGAGTAGCCTTTTTAACCGTTACAACGACGATATCACCGATGTTAGCATAGCGGCGACGTGTGCCACCGAGAACTTTAATCACAAGGACTTCTTTAGCGCCGCTGTTGTCAGCAACAACTAATCTACTTTCTTGTTGAATCATAGTGTTTTATCCTCCCTATACTAGATCGGCCTTAGCAACAACCTCTAAGAGACGGAATCTCTTGGTCTTGGATAGTGGTCTTGTTTCCATAATGGTTACAGTATCACCAATTCCTGCTAAGCCTTCTTCGTCATGCACGTGAAACTTCTTAGAAACTTTAACGCGTTTTCCGTATAAAGCATCTTTTTTGTATGTGTCAACAACCACCGTGATCGTCTTATCCATTTTGTCGGATACAACTGTTCCGGTATAAATTTTTCTATTATTACGTTCCATGGTATCCTCCTTATTCAGTGCGTTCGCTGATGATTGTCTTCATTTGTGCAATCGTCTTTTTAACCTGACTAATACGTGCTGTATTCTCGAGCTGTCCTACTGCAAGTTGAAAGCGTAGGTTGAATAATTCAGCTTTTAGCTCGACAATTCTTTTTTCAAGATCAGGGGTGCTGATCTTTCTAATTTCTGCCGCTTTCACGCTTGCTCACCTCTTTTTACAATCTTAGTGCGGATAGGCAGTTTGTGTGATGCTAAACGGAGAGCTTCTCTTGCTACTTCTTCAGTCACTCCATTAATTTCAAACATCACTTTGCCTTCCTTAACAACCGCTACCCAGTGGTCTGGAGCACCTTTACCGGAACCCATACGCACTTCAAGTGGTTTCTTAGTTTTTGCTAAGTGTGGGAAGATGTTAATCCATACTTTCCCAAGTCTCTTCATATGTCTTGTCATCGCAATACGTGCTGCTTCAATTTGGCGGTTGGTAACCCAAGCGCCTTCTTGAGCGATTAAAGCAAAGTCTCCGTTAAGAATTTCATTTCTTCCCTTAGCTTTACCTTCATAACTTACACGGTGAGGACGACGGAATTTTGTTCTTTTAGGCATTAACATAATTACTTGCCTCCCTTGCTGTCACGTGCGTTACCCTTGTTTTCACGAGGTGCGCGTCTTTCTCTGTCTTGACGTGGTGCTCTTTCATCTTGTTTTCTTAGGTTTTCTTCACGTGTCTGTCCTGGTAGAACTTCTCCATTATAAATCCATACTTTGATACCTAAAACACCATAGGTTGTGTGTGCTTCTGCAGTTGCATAGTCGATGTCAGCTCTTAATGTGTGTAGTGGAACTTGACCTTCTGAATAACCTTCGCTACGTGCAATTTCTGCACCACCAAGACGTCCAGAGACGAGTGTCTTAACACCTTTAGCACCTGACTTGAGTGCTCTTTGCATTGCAATTTTTTGTACACGTCTGAATGATGCACGGTTTTCAAGTTGTTCAGCGATGCTTTGTGCAACTAATGTAGCGACGCGTTCTGGACGCTTCACTTCAACGACGTTAAATACGATTTCTTTTTTGGTAAATTTTTCTAAGTATGCAACAGCCTTTTTCTTTGTTTCAGCATCTCTACCGATAACAATACCAGGTTTTGCAGTGTGAAGTGTTACTTTCACGCGGTCTTTTCCGCCTTTACCTTTCACGCGTTCAATTTCAACGTGAGAAACAGCGGCTTTCTTGTAAAAATCATTAAGGTATTCGCGGATCAGTGCATCTTCTTTGACTAAAGCAGGAACCGCTGTTTTTTCAGCGTACCACTTAGAGTCCCAATTACGGATGATACCGAGGCGCATACCTACTGGATTAACTTTTTGTCCCATGTGTTCTCACCTCTACTCTTTATCTGCCACAACAACAGTGATGTGGCTAGTTCTCTTTTGAATGATATCGCCTTGACCTTTTGCTCTTGGGAACAATCTCTTTAAGCGAACACTTTCATTTACATAACATTCTTTAACATAAAGATTTTCAACGTTTGCATTGTTATTGTGCTCGGCGTTTGCAACTGCACTGTTGAGCACTTTTAAAATAATCGGTGAGGCAGCGCGTGGTGTGAACATTAAGATAGCTCTTGCTTCTTTAATATTCTTTCCACGAATCAGATCGATAACCAATCTTGCCTTTCTCGGAGCAATGCGAACGGTTTTAGCTATAGCTCTAGTTTCCATGTTTCATTCCTCCTCCAATTACTTCTTCTTAGCTTTCTTGTCTTCCTTGTTGTGACCATGATATGTACGTGTTGGCGCAAATTCACCAAACTTGTGACCAACCATATCTTCGGTTACATACACGGGAACATGTGATTTACCATTGTAAACGGCAACCGTATGACCGACGAAATCAGGGAAAACCGTTGAACGGCGTGACCATGTTTGGATCACTTTATTTTCGTTTGCTGCATTTTGTTTTTGAACCTTCTTTAAGAGATGATCATCACAAAATGGACCTTTTTTAACTGAACGTGCCATAATTTTCCTCCTACTTCGAACGGCGACGAACGATCAAGTCGTTAGACGCTTTCTTATGATCGCGAGTCTTAACACCGCGAGCCTTCTTACCCCATGGTGTCATGGGTTGCTTTCTACCGATAGGTGTCTTACCTTCACCACCACCGTGTGGGTGGTCGTTAGGGTTCATGACAGATCCACGTACTGTTGGGCGAATACCCATGTGGCGTGTTCTACCAGCCTTACCGATATTGACAAGTTCCCAAGTTTCATTACCGACAGTACCAATGGTTGCACGGCAAGTTCCTAGGATTTTTCTGACTTCACCAGATTGTAAACGTAGTAAGACATATTTATCTTCACGTCCAAGAATTTGTGCTGAAGCACCCGCTGAACGCGCGATTTGTCCACCGCGACCTGGAGAAAGTTCGATGTTGTGAATAATAGTACCAACAGGAATATTCATAATAGGTAATGCATTACCTGTTTTGATATCTACTTGTTCACCTGAAACAATTTCCATACCTACTTCCAAACCTTTTGGAGCTAGGATGTATCTCTTTTCACCATCTACATAGTTAATTAACGCAATGTTAGCACTGCGGTTTGGATCGTACTCAATCGTAGCGACCTTACCAACAATATTATCTTTATTACGTTTAAAATCAATTACACGATATTTTCTTTTTGCACCGCCACCGATGTGACGAACAGTAATCTTACCTTGATTATTGCGTCCACCCGTGCGAGAAAATGGCTCAAGTAGTGATTTTTCAGGAGTAGATGTTGTAATTTCTTCGAATGTTAACACACTCATGCCACGACGACCTGGGGTAGTCGGGTTGTATTTTTTAACCGCCATTTGGTTAAACCTCCTCTAATCTTTCACTTTAAATTGTGAAGGCGTCAATCTTTTGACCTTCTGCTAATTTAACAACTGCTTTTTTATAAGCTGATTTATATCCTTCATGCTTACCCATTCTTTTGAACTTAGGAAGTACATTGACTGTATTCACGGATAAGACTTTAACATTGAAAATGGTTTCGACCGCTTTTTTAATTTCAACCTTATTTGCTTTTGGGTCAACTTTAAATGTATAACGATTTTGACTTTCAATGAGTTTTGTCGATTGTTCTGTTATGATTGGAGCCTTGAGAATATCATAATATTTAGTCATTGCCCAATACCTCCTCTAATGCTGTAACCGCATCTTTAGTAATCACTAAATTCTTGCAGTTAAGAATGTCATATACGCTAACATGGTTAACTAACGAGAACGCTACGGTTGGAATGTTTCTTGCAGCAAGAAGTTCATTATCAGAGAATTCTGATGCGATAACTAAAGTCTTTCCAGAAATTCCTAAATCACTGAGCAATTGTTGGAATAACTTTGTCTTTGGTGCTTCAATCGCAAGACTGTCAACAACTTTTAATTGACCGTTAGCTGCATGATACGATAACGCGGATCTCAATGCTAATTGACGAACTTTTTGGTTTAGTTTGATTGCATAGCTTCTTGGAGTTGGTCCGAAGACAACACCACCATGACGCCATTGTGGAGAACGTGTAGAACCTTGACGTGCACGGCCTGTGCCTTTTTGACGCCATGGTTTTCTACCACCACCGGATACTTCACCACGGTTTTTAACATCGTGTGTACCCTGTCTCATTGCTGCTCTTTGCGCATTGACTACATCGTATAAAACTTGTTGATGTGGTTCAATACCGAATACGTAATCGGATAAGGTGAGTTCAGCAACCGTTTTACCTGTTTGATTTAATACATTAAGTTTTGGCATGATGACCCTCCTTACTTCGTGCTCTTGATCGCAGTTTTAACGATGACAAGACCCTTGTTTGGTCCTGGAACGCTACCGCTAATCAGAAGCAATTGATTTTCAACATCGACACCTGCAATTTTCAAGTTCTGGATGGTGACAGTTTCATGTCCCATATGCCCTGGTAATAACTTACCTTTGAGCTTGCCTTTCATAGCACCCATAGAACCTGGACCACGGTGGTATCTAGAACCGTGGGTCATTGGACCACGTGAGTGTCCATGTCTTGTAATCGAACCTTCAAAACCCTTACCTTTGGAAGTTCCGGTGACGTCAACGACTTCACCAATCTTGAATAAATCTGTCTTCACAAGGTCACCGACCGTCAAATCAACTAATTCATTCTGCACTTCTTCAAAGCGGATTTCTCTAATGAAGCGCTTAGGTGCTGTATTAGCTTTTTTCACGTGCCCTTGTTCAGGCTTGTTACTTAAATTTTCCCGTTTCGTTTCAAAGCCGACTTGAGTTGCAACATATCCGTCTGTTTCAACGGTTTTTTGTTGGAGAACTACGTTATCAGCCACATCAACAACGGTTACTGGAATTAGAACGCCATTTTCATCGAAAATTTGTGTCATTCCAAGTTTTCTACCTAAGATTCCTTTGGCCATAATTTAACCTCTTTCTTGTTTTCTTTATTTTTTAAGTACGATATCAATACCTGATGGAAGGTCGATATCCATTAATGCACTGATTGTTTTTGGATTTGGATCAACAATTTGAATTAATCTCTTGTGCGTTCTACGTTCGAATTGTTCACGTGAATCTTTGTTAACGTGTGGTGAACGTAAAATTGTGAAGATTTCCTTTTCTGTTGGAAGAGGAATTGGTCCTTGAACAGTTGCTCCCGTTCTTAGTGCACTTTCAACAATCTTTTTCGCAGCTTGATCAATTAATCTGTGATCGTAAGCCTTTAAACGAATCTTGATAACATCTTTTGCCATTTTAATAGCTCCTTTCGCCTATAATCCTGTATAGACTTGCTCCATGGAAAAACCCGACATCATGACAACGGCTATCCGTGTGTCAGCAACCTTCCATTTCACAGCCCCTCGCATTTACACACGAGCGTTATTATTATATAAGAAAAGCCAAGATATTGCAACCCTTATGTGCAATTTTCTTGGCTTTTATATCTTTTTTATTCGTTATTGTTCTCAGAATCTTCTGGATCCTCGTTTTTTTCTTTATCATCTTTTTTGTTCTCTTCTTCAAGCTTTTTTTGCTCTTCGAGATGCTTTTTATAAAGACGATAACGTTTTTTAAACTTTGCAGGATCTTCTGCCTTCTTCTTTAAGTTTCTGTAAAACTCTGTTCTTGCAATATCTTCATAGTAGACACCAACGTATTGACCACGTCGACTGAAATAGTAATCTATAACATCATAAATATGGTTTGTTGAAGATGCCGGAACCATGAACTCTCTGTATCCTGCAATGATGAGTCTATGTAATATACTTCTTTCTTGAGCGCAATGACCCGAAATTATACATCTCTGTTTAAAACTTCTCAGTTTCATAATGTAACGCGTATATTGTAAATCTCGATAAATATTCGATTCATTGATGGTATTGATTTCGACTTCATCTCTTGAAAATACGGTATGTTCTACATAAGAAGCCATTAAGGAGTTTAAATTGATCACAAAATCATCAAGATACTTTAAAGCTTCCATTTCATACATTGCTTGTTTTGTGTCATACTCGTATGAGACTCTTACTTGATTTGTTTGATCTCTTCCCTCAACCATACATTCTATATGATACTTCCATAAATCATAGTCAAATTCAAATTCCAAATTTGGTATTAGTATAGATATTTTCTTTTCTGGGTATTGCTCGGAAACATCAGCAATCGCATTTGCAAATGGTTCAACATACTCTGGGTAATCTCGAAGTATGTCAAACTGATTTATGCCTATTAATTCTTGGGTATTAACCCACTCATTAAAGGAAATAAATCGAACAAACACTTCTTCACCTTTAAAATTTTTTAATATATAATGAAATCTCTCAACCCATTCATTATATGTTAATGACTTACCTTTTGATGCAACGACAATATCCGTTTGATAGAGTAGTGCAGTTTGAAATAGTGGATGGCGCTGAATTTTATCAACATCCATGTAATTAGATATCATTGCATTAATCTTAAAATTAGTTTCTTTATATGGGTTTTCAATGAAACATTGATTTTCTACGAGAGCATTATACTCTTTAAAAACATACAGATCATCGCTTGTTGGGTTAACAATAATGGATTCATCGAGATCAACAAGTACATAATTGCCATCTTCAATGTTTTGTTCTGAATATTTAATCGGTAACTGATAATGCACAGCGTAATGGTTGAATGAAACAATTTCTTTTTTGTTGCGATAGATGATTGCTTTTAAGAAAGGACTTGGTTTAAAGAAAATTTCTTTTATAAACTTATCGATTACAATAATAAAGTCTTCTTCTATTTTATTTTGAAAATCATCTAAAAGTAAAATAGTAAACTCTGAGTTAATACGATCAATGTGGTATTGAAGAACGTGAAGCAGTTCTTTATACTCTATATCATTGACTCTTTTCAGCAAGTCATGCCTCGCCTTTTGCAAACCTACTTTAAATGAAGCGGTGACAGATCCAATGAAGTCACACTGTTGATCTAGAACTTTCATCTCAATCAACTCTATAACCTCTGGTACATCTATTGCCATTTGTATTTTCCGAGAAGGTATCTGATTAATATCCATTTTTGTTCGTCTTTCAATCAGAATACTTCTATCAAGATCATCTCGAAAAATATTAAACAATTTTTCTAAAAAGAGTTGTCTTTTCTTTTTTGAGAACGAAGCTGCATATTTTTTGGGATCAAATGCGATCGCCTTTCCATATGCCATTTTGTTAAAAAATAAATTTGTGTTTAGGTGTTCCCTCATGTTTTTTTCATTGTCTTTTAACACATTAATCACCGTGAATAAGCATCCTTTTGTCTATATTGTATATTTTGCAGCGCCGATAATCCCGGCGTCATTGCCTGTTTTAGCTAAGACAAATGGAATGTCAACTGTACCAAATCTAGCGAATACACGATAGTGCTTTAAAATTTGATCAATTAATATTTGTCCTGCTTTTGCAATTCCTCCCCCAATAATAATAATATCGGGGTCCAAACTTACAGATAATATACTCGCACTCAATGCGATATACTTTGCTACACGATCTAAGACTCTAAAACCTACAGGATCGTTTTTCTTAGCAGCATCGAACACATCTTTAACTGTTATGTGTTTAAAATCTATTGATGATTCATATTCATGTGACAATTCTTTTGCATAATCTAAAATGGCTTTTGTTCCACAAATCTGTTCAAGACAACCTGATTTACCACATCCGCAAATTTCATCATGTTCAAAAATCTGCATATGGCCAATTTCTCCTCCAGCACCTGTTCTTCCTTCAACAATTTTACCATCGATAATAATACCGCCACCAACACCAGTACCCAACGTGTAGAAAATAGCGTTTTGTAGAGGTACTTCCAAAGAATAGTTTTCTCCGTATGCTGCAATATTCGCATCATTGGAAACTACAACTTTAATGTGTGGTTCGAGTAGATCTCTCATTGAAGAAATTACATCAAGTGATTCCCATTTCAGGTTAGGGCACTTCACAACATACCCATTTTTTACTGGGCATGGTATAGCAAAACCGACGCCATGAACATCGTTATATGTAATATGATGAAGATCTAATAGATCTGTCATGTTTTTTTTAGTGACTTCAAATATAGAAGTTGTGTGGTTATATTTAGGTGTTGAGACTTCTCTTTTATCAACCAAACGAAATGGGTCAACTTCAAATAAACCAATTTTTATGTTAGTTCCACCAACATCAATTCCAAATGAATATTTCATAGTGATTTCCTCCACACTTATACGATTATACATATTTTATAATTTAAAATAAAGGTTTATCGCAAATTTTGTAAAAAAATAAAGCACACAAAATGTGCTTTATGTATTTTTTAGCATTTTAGTATCTTTGTTTGAAGTATTGACTAATATTTTCGAGTGATTTCATCAGTACTTCGTCTTTCTCCAAATCTAAATCCTTGAATAAAGAAGAGATCATTTCATCGTGAAATGCATCATGTATTTTTAATACATTAAAGGCACTATCTGTTAATTTCAAATATACTTTTCTTCGATCTGATTCATCGCGTTCTCTTGTCAAATGTCCTTTTTTGACTAAAACATTAACTGAAGTTGTTAATGTTCCCAAAGTGACTCGTAACTTGTGAGCTACATTTCCCATTGTTGGTATGTCTACATTTCGAACAGCTTCCAACACATGTACTTCCGTCATTGAGAGACGTACACCTTTTTGCTTCAATACGTCTGCTTCAATGCTGAGTATATGATTGAAAACATCTACAAGCAACTCATTGATAACTTCTTTGGGTGAAACCACTTTAACAACCCCTTTATAAGACAATATACCCGACACCTAAAGTACCTGGACCTGCATGTGCTCCGACAACGGGTGTTAAAGGCACCAATTCAACAGTTATATCAGGACGGAATGATTGAATTTGTTGTTTAATCTCTTGTGCTTTATCTAGGTTATTAGTGTAAGCAATAAACATGATTACGTTTTTACCATCGACATCATGCTTAACAACTTCAAGAAGGCGTTGTTGAGCTTTACTGGTCGTTCTAATTTTTTCAAATGGAACTAGACTTCCATCACGTTGAACATGAAGAAGTGGCTTAATTTTTAAAAGCGTGCCTAAGAATCCGCTAGTTGCAGATAATCTTCCATTCTTAACAAGGAACTTCAACGTATCAACTAAAACATAGATATATATATTATCTCTTATTTTTTCTAATTTATCAATAATCTCGCGAGTTTTATGACCACTTTTAATCATTTTGATTGCTTCAAGAACAAGAAAAGCCTCACCGTATGAAACGCTTCTAGAATCTATTACATATACATTAATTCCAGGTACCATATCTTTTGCAAGTACAGCACCTTGATAGGTTCCACTAAGCTTTGAAGAAATAACAACAGCAATTACATCAGTATAACCTTCATCTTTTAGTTCTTCATACACACTAGCAATCTTTCCTGTTGAAGTTTGTGATGTTGAAACATCAATGTCTGGATTCGCTTGGATTATGTCGTAAAATTCTTTTGCTTGAATATCAACATAGTCTTCATATTCTTTTCCACCCAAGTTTAATGTGGAACGAATCATTTTTACTGGATAATCCAATTTCATGTAATCAACGCCTGAATTGCCACAAACAACTAAACCTATTTTTTCACTCATAATATATTTTCTCCTTCAAATTATTTGAACTTCAAATTATGATACTAACACTATGATATCATAATAGAAAAATAATTCAAGAGGATTGATAATTTATGTATAATTTTGAATCATTTCAAGTTGTTTCATTGCGTGTATCTCGTCTTGATATTTGATGTGATGCATAATAAATTGCGATAGCAGATTAATTTCTCTATTATTATATTCAATATTTTCTTCATTAATTCTTTTGTATATTCGATCATACTCGGGTCTATATACAAGCACATAATTTACAACTACCACACTAGAATTTACCATGTTGGCTAAGACCTGTCTATGTGTTATCGAATCTTGAAGTTTCTTTGTATATCTTTCTTCACTACGCTTTTCATCTTGATTAAACATTCCAAACTCAATTACAATAAGTAATCTATCATAAACAATAAGATAATCTGTTCTCATATGATTCCCAAAAACGAGTGGATACTCCATTAAGATCTTAAATTTCTCACCTTGGATACCTTTCTTGAATAACAGGTTAACCATCCTTCTCATAATTAGAAGAGTGTCCATCCAAGTTATTACTTCCTCTTCTTTTAATGGCCATATAGTCAACTTCTTTGAAACAAATGAACTCTTCAATTGCTGAAAGAATTCATTTTTTCGATATATCTCAACACGATCTTTTAGTAATTGCTTTTCAATTCGCCACCCAATATTCTCCAACGCTTCAGTAAAGTGGTAAAAAGAATTAATATGATCAAACTTATGCATACACACAACTTCCATTAAATATCACCTCATATAATAATAGATAATTAACGGAAAAATTACTTTAAAAATAAAAAAAAGCCCTACTAGATGGCTTCACAAAGGATTGGATGGTGGCTCCGGGCAGAATTGAACTGCCGACACAAGGATTTTCAGTCCTTTGCTCTACCGACTGAGCTACAGAGCCTAATAATGGCGGTCCGGACGGGATTTGAACCCGCGATCTCCTGCGTGACAGGCAGGCATGTTAACCCCTACACCACCGGACCGTATTTTGGTTGCGGGAGAAGGATTTGAACCAACGACCTCCGGGTTATGAGCCCGACGAGCTACCAGACTGCTCTATCCCGCGATATGAAATACTATATAAATTTTATTAGACTACTCGTGGCGGAGGAAGAGGGA
>MIDA01000056.1:0-42393 GCA_001830045.1 Tenericutes bacterium RIFOXYA12_FULL_35_10
CCAGTTTGTCTTTTATATCTGGATCTGTTTGGTTTAATAAAGCGTTAATGGATTCTAGTTGAATGATCGCTGTTGTGAGTGTATGACCAACATGATCATGAATTTCAGATGCGACTCTTCCACGTTCTTCTTTGATCGTCATTTCTTCAATTTGTTGTGATTGCTCTTCGAGTTTTTTGACGAGATTTTTTAAGGTTCTACTCTGTATGGTTTGTTTTTTTAAGGTGGTAAATGTTAGATAGACCAATACCGTAATTAAAGTATTCGTATAGACAAAAGCAATAGATTCATCTGATGTCAGAACTGGGAATAACATGTTTACTTTATAGATGGAAAAACCGATATAAAGTGGCACTATTATACAAAGTAAGACAATGTGTGATTTCAACGGTACAGCATTAATTATAGACACGATAATAATCAGTGTAAGCAGATGAAGTGGTGATGATGCTGTAAAATATTCAAGCAATAAGATAAGTGCAAATAAAGAAAATGAAATAACATAGGTTAACCATTCGGTTTTATAAATCAATGTGAGTTCATTTAAGATCAACCCTAAATAAACCAAAGCGCCAATCCATATAACGAGTGATTCGTTTTGAAATTGATTGGGGATGATCAATAATTGTAGGCTAAAAATCTGGAATGCTAAAAAGACTAGCATTAAAACACCACGTCTAAAATGAGGGCTTAATGTATGTGGATATGATTTGGTATCTTTACTGTTTATGTAGAATAAGTAAATCGCAATCGCACTAAAACTGAATAAAAGAACGAGGATAATTAATAGAATTCTTATGTTTTCTTTCACATCTTTTTGTCCCCATATATGCTTGATCATATAGAACTGCATGTATAATTGAAAAAGAGCTCCTGGTAATAAGATGGGAAGAATTTTTACGATTTCCATGTATCGGTGGTTTTCCTTTCAAACGCGTTTATTTAATAACATCATAGAAGAAAAAAGGTTTTTTGTCAATGATAGCTTAAGTACAAAAAGCTCATAAGTCAGGTGTTGAAAATGCGTTATTATTAAAAAAAACATAAAAGTAAAATATAATTTTTAACTTGAAATTTGAAACCATAATAAAGTCATATCCCTAAAATTTGATTAAATTAAATCAACAGTTTTGCAATATATCATCGAAATGAATGAATTTGAAAAGTCTTTATTATATTAGGATGGGACCTAAATTTCTTTATGTTGAACAATAACCGTGGTATAATATCGTTAATTATAAGATGACTAAATAAATTAGAAATAAACTTCCTTAGTGTTATCACATGAAAAAAAGTAATGTTTGTTTTCGAAATGAACCTGTAGAAACAATAAAAAGTTTTTAAATTCGTTTATATCACTGTAAGAGAACAAGAAGTTTGGTCTACGCATAATCTTATATGACTGTATCCATGTCGAAAATGGTTTACAAAGGTGAGTTAACTGATTTTTATCTCAACATGATTTTTCATTGGTCACATATCCATGATAAAAAATAAAAGAAAGATAATTGATGTATAGATGAGGGAAATCTATGAACCTAAAAACAACGATCGAATCACATGAATACCATTCATTTTTAAAAAGTTTGTTATACCACTTAGTACCGGGTATTCCGATTGTCACATTTTATCTTTTAGTAGCACCTTTATTACTTCAAAAAGGTCTACCAGCTGCATTTACGTTAAGCATCGCTGTTCCAATCGTATTAATACCAACACAATTGCTCATCCTTTATTTTCATGGATACAAAAAAAATCATAAATTATCAATACGAGGTGTTCTTTTTTATCAAGACAAGGCACACATTAAAGACTATGTGATCTATGGTTTATTTATCGCGATATGGTCTGCTATTGTTTTTGCACTTTTACAAAAACCAATAGCCCTTTTTATAAAAGAACATGTTGTAGCTTTTCTTCCGGATTGGATGCTTAACGATGCATTTGAAGGAAGTCGTCCTATTCTAATCACTACCATCATCTTGATTATGATTTTTGGTAGCATTCTTGGTCCTGTTGTAGAAGAGTTTTATTTTAGAGGTTTTCTTCTTCCTAGGATCAAAGGAAGTGACACAAAGAAAGTGATTGTGAATTCATTTTTATTTGCACTTTATCACTTTTGGTCGCCTTGGGATTTTATTGTTCGTAGCATTGCAGTTCTACCCGTAGCCTATACTGCAGTAAAAAAAAGAAATATCTACATAGGTATGTGTGCGCATAGTTTATTAAATGTTTTATCGAGCATTTTTTTGTTTACATTACTCTAATGTATAGAACCAGTAGATCGTGGTGCTTAATATATTTTCTGTGATATTTTTTTGATTTTTATGGCTATAACATGATAAATTGATCATTATTTAGAGGGAGAATTTGATGTTAAAATTTAAGTATTTATTTGAAAATTATGACTTAGCAAAAACATTTATTAATCGATATACACATGATCAAGAAACACTAGATGATACACTGTCTCATTTTAGGATTTCTGCAAACGCAATTTATCCTTTTTACGCTAACCAGAAACTACAGTTTTTAAGGTTATCTCCCGCATGTGAAAAACAACTCGTATGCATTCAAGCTGAACTTGAATTCCTTCATTATCTAAACAACAATCAATTTAGTGCATTAATTCCAGTTAAGTCACTAACAGGTGATTTCATTATCACCCAACAAACCATGTGGGGTGAATATCATGCTGTCGTATTTGAATCTGTAAATGGATATGCAATTGATGATTTACACCTTACTGATACTATTGTTGAATCATTTGGAAACACGTTAGGAAAACTTCACTTGTTATCGAGTCAGTTTAATCCAAATCTCAAAAGAAAAACACACACCGATGTGTTTGATTGGATTGAAAGTGTCTATAAGACACACAATGTTTCAGAGGAATTTATGCATCAATTGATGATGAATCGTTTAGAAATGCAGTCCATTCAGATGAATAAAGACAATTATGGTCTCATTCATTATGATTATGAAATTGATAATGTATTTTATGATGAAAAGACATTGAATTGTTCTGTGATAGATTTTGATGACTCAATGTATCATTTTTATGTGGTAGACATCATACAAGCGCTTGAATCTTTAAAAGAAATTGTGGATGAATCACATTGGGAGTACACGAAATCTTTATTTTTGAAGGCATATGAAAACACAGGAAGAAACGTCAGTGGCATAGATAGTTACTTTGATATTATGCGAAAATTTTGTCATTTGTATCAGTACGGTAGAATTATGAACTCAATCAGTGAACAAAGAGATGATGAACCCATTTGGATGACTGAGTTGAGAAAAAAACTGATCATCAAAATGCGTACTTTAGAAAAAAACATAACATCACATTGAGTTCTATGACAAAGCAAAAAACCCTATAGTTAGGGTCTTTTGATTAAAGAGTCTTTTTTTAGGATTCAGTCTATATTGAAAGTCATATTTTTAAATCTTATTTAGTTGATGAATTATAACACTGCATTAGATGTTTTGTTAATTTTCTTTTTCCAGATGATATGGATATAAATTAAACAAAGTGTTGCACATACGATCACCATTGAGAATCCAATAATAGCTTCTAATGGTATGGATAATTCTTCTTTAATATTTGTGTATAAAGCTCCCATAGGAGTCAGCAGTGGAAATAGAATGAAAATGTTTTTGGTAATACGGAAAATGATAGAGTACGTTAAGCCAACAATAAAGAGCATACCATATTCGGATCCTAACATTCCATAACCAACGTGATATAAAGTGTAGATGATAGTCGATAGGAGTATAGCTGGGATGATCCCGAAACTTTCTTCAAATCGGTTTTGAGCATATCCTCTAAAAAAGATGTTTTCAAAATATCCGACTGTGATAACCATAAAGATGAGTGGAAGAATAGATGTAAAAGATGGTAGTTCCACATTTCTAAGTGTTAGAAAATACTGAATAACTGTGAATACGAGACATAATCCGAGGCTGTAAACTAACTTTTTCTGATGTATTCCAATCTCTGATAGAGGACGTTTTTTTATTAAGGTATTGTAGATCGCAGGTGTTAATATTCCAAGAATCAAAACGCCAAGAACTCCAAATGTGATGAATTGAGCAGCTACGTGTTGTATTGTAATAATCTGAAATGAGAGATAAAACATCAACACAATAGCAAGATAATTCATAACAACAAACCACAATTCTTTTTTCGGTTCAAACTTAAATAGATTTTTATTTTTCAAGTGCTTATATCTAAATGTGAAGTTCAAAAACACATTTAGTTCCCCTTTTTCATTGATTTGTTGAACTTTTTTATGATTAATTAGTAGGCATATAATTAATGGATTATAGGAAATCTCATTAATTTTTTAAAAATTACTGTCATTATTTAGTATTTATGTAAAAAAAATGATTTGACTTCATTATAGCACTTCAGGTTTTTTTTGTACTAAAATTTCAAAAAAATAGGCATCAAGAGCTGATTTTTGACGTAGAGTACTGCCATAATAACGATTTTTAAAACAGATAAATGATCAGTTATATTCAGTTTATTGTCGATAATTAGATGGATGAATTTACATTTTCTTGAAAAATGATCCGTTAAATCCGTTCTTGTGTATCATTTCAATCAATGGTATGATTTAAATATGAAAATCGATAAGCAACACATGATAAGCGGTTTTAATCTGTAATTTTATCTCTTTGTTTAATAAAATTAAGTGATGTAAGTAGCTATTTCGTTGTTTTTTCTAACGCGCTATCATTTTAGATACATTAGTCTAAGACGCGTAGAGAAGAAGTTGTTATCGTATAGATGCGTAAATAAGTTTTAAATCATGCGTATGATTTTTATGTATTAAACACACAAATAAAATCACATGCTTCAAACATGAAGGTGAAATAAGATGATCAACAACAAAAGAGTACTAATAGGTGAAGGTAGAGTTGCCAAAGTATATTTGGAAGATGGATTTGCATATAAATGTTTTCAATCTACATACCCGGTAGATTGGATAAAATATGAAGTCAAAGTTCAAAATGAAATTGTAAATAAAACTAATTTACCCGTTATTTCTTATGAATATAATGAGGGATTGAATGAAATCAAAATGCCATATATTTGCGGTAAAGAATTGACACAACGCATTCTAGTTGATAAATACAAGAACGGTCTTGATGATCTAATCGCTTTACAAAAACAAATTTATGAATATGAGGATCTTGATTTACCTCATGCACACGATGTTTTTTTTAATAGGATAGAGAATGCTAAACTTGATCAAAAGACTAAACATATGGGTTTGGATGCATTAGCTTCTATTGAAAGAAAAAATACACTATGTCATCTAGATTTCCATTTCTCAAATATTATGTTTGATGGTAGTAAATACGTTATAATCGATTGGGTAAACGCAAAACTTGGAAACCCAATACTCGATATTGCAAGATCTTATGTCATCTTGCGACAATATGCATTTAGGTTATCTGATCAATATCTCAAACGTATGGCACAGGATTTAAATCTGGAAGTATCATTGTTTGATAAACCTATCAAACTGATGGCTATTTTACGTATGTTAGAATTACAAGATAATGAATTAGATCAAAGACTAAAAGAACTCATCTATACTTAGCTTATTAGGGAGATTGACTGTTCAATGATTTATGGAGGAAATGATGAGATGGTGGGGGTAATTAAGCATTGAAAACGAGTAAATCCATTCTTATTTATGTTTTATCGACTTGGATCATAAGTGCTCTTGTTTGGTTGATAGGCAGTTATTTCAATTCAAGTATACTGATCATTGTGGGCATAAGTGTACCATCTGTTTTAGCGCTTATTATGACTTTTAGAAAAGATAAACAAACGTTTTATGGATTATTGAAGTCGTTGTTTAACTTTAAAATCTCATTAAAGTCTTATCTTCTAATCTTTATGTACCTACCCATGATTGTTGTTATCTCTTACATCATTATGCGCTTATTGAATATCGAAACACCAGACGTCTCATACAAAATTTATGAAGTACCTCTTGTTTTTGTTGTTATTCTTTTTACGATGGGGCCACTTGGTGAAGAAATTGGATGGCGTGGTTATGTGTTACCCACGTTAACTGAGAAACATCACATTTTGAAAGCAAGTCTCATTCTGGGGCTAATTTGGTCAGTTTGGCACCTACCCTTGTTTTTTATGAGTCATAGTTTGCAATATGCATTTGTACAGTCATACGGATTTTTTGTTGCTTTTGCGGGTTATTTAACATATACAATGCTACTTTCAATATTTATGGGAATCATGTATGAAAAAACACATCATCATTTATGTGCACAAATATTGATACATACAATAGCTAACTTGACTATAGGTATCATGCCGATTGTTTTTAACATAAAAGGTGCTTTGATTCAATTAATCATCATGACATTATTTACCTTGATTTTAATTTATTTCCAAAAGATAGGTTCACATGCTACAGTGATTCAACACAACCATGTTGATATCAATGAGTAAATACCCCTTGAAAATCATTTTGAGCAAAAAAGGATGCTAATATCAAGATATGGAGCTAGACTCGATGTATAGAGATTTTAATGTCTTTATTTGTATATTCAATGGGAATAGAAAAATCGGATACACAGATACTCGCTATGAATGCGACCGTTGATGAGTCAATTACATAAAAATGAATAGTATTGAGTTGAGTTGATTAAGATAATTTTTTTTGTTAATGGTATGTAAAATCCTTTAAAACGTTTTCATTTCAAACCCTTATAACTTTACTTTCAAAGTAACCTTCTATCATATATAATGACAGTGCTGAACACACTAACATTTACATATATATAGGAGGTTTTTTATGTCTTACTGGAGAGGGTTTAAAGAAGGTTCATGGATGAAGGAAATCAATGTTCGTGATTTCATGAATCAAAACTATACAGAGTACTTAGGTACATCATCATTTTTAACGGGTTCAACTGAAAGTAGTCTTGTTTTAAACAAACGCATTTTTGATTTACTTGAAGAAGAAAAACAAAAGGGCGGTGTCATCGAACTTGATACCGATGTGGTTGCATCCATCACTAGCCACAATGCAGGCTACATCAATAAGTCTTTAGAAAAGATTGTAGGTTTACAAACAGATAAACCTTTTAAACGTGCTTTCCATCCTTATGGAGGCATACAGGTTGCAACAAAAGCTGCAGAAGCTTATGGATACCACATCAGTGACAATCTTAAGCATGTGTTTACGGAATACCGTAAAACACATAACCAAGGTGTCTTTGATGTCTATAACGGAGATATTCGTAAAGCAAGACGTTCTGCTATTATTACTGGACTTCCTGATGGATATGGTAGAGGTCGAATTATTGGAGATTACAGAAGAGTTGCTTTATATGGTGTTGACTTCTTAATTGAACAAAAGAAGTTAGAAAAAACCAGATATAGCTATCCCATGAATGAAAGAAACATTCGTTTAAGAGAAGAAATTCAAGAACAGATCAATGCTTTAACTGATCTTAAAACATTAGGAACAATCTATGGTTTTGATTTATCAAGACCAGCAGCTAACGCTACTGAAGCTATTCAATGGTTATATTTAGGTTACTTAGCTGCAGTTAAAGAACAAAATGGAGCTGCTATGAGTTTAGGTAGAACAGCTACATTCTTAGATATCTATATTGAAAGAGATTTAGCTGAAGGCATTTTAACTGAATTAGAAGCACAAGAACTGATTGACCATTTCATTATGAAACTTCGTATGGTTCGTTTTGCAAGAACTCCTGAATATAATGAACTCTTTACAGGTGATCCAACATGGGTCACAGAATCGCTTGCTGGTATGAATCTAGATGGTCGTTCATGGGTAACTAAGACAACTTATCGCTACTTACAAACACTTTATAACCTAGGAACATCTGCAGAGCCCAATTTAACGGTATTATGGAGTGATCGTTTACCAGAAAACTTTAAAAAGTTTTGTGCGAAGGTTTCGATTGATACATCATCCATTCAATATGAAAATGATGAACAGATGAGACCTAATCATACAGATGATTACGCGATTGCATGCTGTGTATCTCCAATGACTTTAGGTAAAGAGATGCAATTCTTTGGTGCGAGAGCGAATATCGCTAAAGCATTACTCTATGCATTAAATGATGGTAAAGATGAAATCACAGGTGATCAAGTAGGTCCTCGTATTGGTGAAGTGACTTCAGAGTATCTTGAATTTGATGATGTTATGAAAAAATTTGATACCATGCTTGATTGGCTTGCTAAAACGTATGTAAGTGCATTAAATGCCATTCATTACATGCATGATAAATACGCCTATGAAAGATTACAAATGGCATTACATGATGCGGAAGTTATTCGTAACTTCGCAACCGGTATTGCAGGGCTATCAGTTGTTGCAGATTCCCTATCTGCCATTAAGTATGCGAAAGTTAAACCTATCTATAATGAAAATCATTTAATTACTGATTTTGAAACAACCGGAGAATTTCCTTTCTATGGCAACAACGATGATCGTGTCGATCATCTTGCTGTTGATATTGTTAAATCATTTATGGATAAGATTAGAAGTCAATACACATACCGTGAATCTGTTCCTACAATGAGTATTTTAACCATTACATCAAATGTGGTTTATGGTAAGAAAACAGGGAATACGCCTGATGGTAGAAAATATGGAGAAGCATTCGCACCCGGTGCGAATCCGATGCATGGTAGAGATAAATCAGGGGCATTAAAATCTTTACTTTCCGTTTCTAAAATCCCATGTGAATCATGTCAAGATGGTATTTCAAATACATTTACATTAATTCCTGATGCTCTTGGTAAAGAACATCATGTTGATGGTGAAGATAACTTCGTTTATGAGGGTAACCTAAAGATTGATAACCTCGTCGGTATTTTAGATGGATATTTCATGAGTGGTGGCTATCACTTAAACGTGAATATCTTTAACCGTGATATGCTTGTTGATGCCTATAATCATCCTGATAAATATCCTAATTTAACGATTAGAGTTTCAGGATATGCTGTAAACTTCTCCAATTTAACGAATGAACAAAAACGAGAAGTCATTAGTCGTACATTCCATGAATCTATCTAAAGACGTATTTGCCAATGTTCATCACATTGAAACATTTGGCACATTCGATGGACCAGGAATTAGATATGTCTTATTCTTACAAGGATGTCCTTTTCAATGTCAGTATTGTCATAATAGGGATTCTTGGAGTACAGATAAGAATAAGATCATGACATCGGATGAAGTGTTATCAGATTTCGAGAAATTTAGTCATTTCTACAAAAACGGTGGCATCACCGTCAGTGGTGGTGAACCTCTCTTACAAATCCATTTTTTAATTGACCTTTTTAAGAAAGCCAAACAAAGAAATATTCACACATGTCTAGATACAGCTGGTGGAACATATCATGAGAAACACAGTGATTTATTTATAGAACTCATGAGATATACAGATCTTGTTTTACTTGATTTAAAACAGATCAATGAAGCCAAACATCTTAGCTTAACCAAACAATCCAATACTCAAGTTTTAGCCTTTGCAAGATTTTTAAATGACATCAAGAAAAAAGTCATCATCCGTCATGTCTTGGTACCAACCATAACGGATGATGAAACTGATTTAAAAAATTTAAGATTATTTTTAGATGGATTATCTAATGTTTCTCAAATTGAGATTCTTCCTTATCATAAATCAGGGATTCATAAATGGAAGAATTTAGGATTTACATATGAATTAGAGCATATTCAAGAGCCAACCAAACAGATGGTTGAAAACGCGAAAATAATCTTAACTAAAGGATATAAGTTTAATCGTCAAATAGTTGAATAGATTTAGTCCTCCAAATAAAGGAGGACTTTTTTATGTTACGTTTTTAGAATAAATGTAATCAAATAGTACTAAAAGTGATATGATAAAACTAAAGGTTTATCATTTCCCTATAGGAGGATTTTTTACATGAGAAATAGGCAACGTATAGGAGCAATCATCCTTGCTCTGTTTTCTGTTTTCTTTTTATTTGGCTGTCAAGAGACAGAATTGACCATTAAGAAGGTCGAATTAGATCCAACAGTTGATCTATCTGATGTTGAACTTGCAGATTTTGAATTAAGTGATTTATCCTTAATTATCACATTTTCAGATGATTCAACTGAAAATGTTAGTGTCACTGCAAGTATGTTAGCATCTTCAGATGTCACAAAATTAACCTTCATGGGAAGTCACACATTTATCATTACCTATGAAGGATTTGAAGTTGAGGTTACGTTATCCTTAACAGATAGTGTGACACTCACCAATCTTCAAACCTATTATCAATATGCAGTTGATACGTTAGGTTTTGATGGAACGTATGATGCCTGGATTTCATCACTTTTATCAGGATCAAGCGAAACAATCATTAAAGCTGAGTTTAATACACAAAATGAGTTTGTGATTACTTTTTCAAATATGCAGACTCAAAACTTAGGTTTAATGTCAAACACATTATTTACAGTTAATTTCTATGATTACTATGGTGAACTGATTACAAGTGTTCAAGTTCCACTGGGTGGAACTGCAACACCTCCCATAGCACCTGTGGTTTTAGAATATACATTTACAGGATGGGATCAAACATTTGATGATGTTCAGTCGAATCTTGAGATTCATGCTATTTATACATATTCAGGAACACCCATCGGTGATATTGAAGATGCTGATGAACTCATTTTATCTTTAACACGCCTTCAAGAAGCTCAGTTTGGGGTTAATTTAGATGCCATTTTTAGTCAAACAAATTCGACACAAGCTGTAAAAAGATCTCGAAATACGTATGATATTTATGGTGATGCAGTTGTCATGGATACCTCTGATGGATTTGATCCATCTGAGTTTATCCCTCATAACTACTGGAACCACATGTTTTATCATCAAGGATTATACCAGCAACCTCAAGTTCTTAATGGTTATCAAGTGATCACATCGACATTAACAACATTTAGCTCACATGCTTTAAACAATCTCTATGAAGTCAATACATCAGTGACCGATCATGCGAGAGAAAGAGCGGATTGGGCTGTTGATTATATCACAGTGATGGATACATGGGTTGATTTTGGAGATTATCTTTATTTACTCCATTATGATGAAGAATTAGACCGAGTTGAACTTTATACCATTTGGACAAATGAAACCCATGGTGTGACCTCATATGAAAGAATTTATGTTTATTATAACCAAAACGGTGAAGAAGTGGTTGAATCATGGGTTGAACAAATCTATGAGGATACGTCTACTTATCCAGGTGTTATGGGATACCATAACTCCATCGCAGGTAGAGACTTTAACTATTATGCGATTTGGTTAGATGAAAATTATCAACCTACATCTCAAAGACATTATCGAGGGATTAATTTAAACGACGAAGGTGAATATGAGTATTATGATGGTTCAACATCGATGATCTCTGGTGAGTATGGATGGTATACCGTTTATCCAGGCATTGATGATGAAAGAGAACTTTTATATTATCCAGATAAACCGATTGTTACGGTTTATTCACCAGATGCAAGTAGTGATGTTTTTAGAATCACACCAATGTTTGAAGTTGGTTATAATGTTGAAGTATATTTACCTTCAATGAGAGGTGTTGAAGCCCTTTTAGTTGAAGATGGTGGTATGATTTCACAAAATCAAGATTCGACTGAAGTACAACAAATGATCATTGATCAAGGGTTTACACTGATGCCAGATTGGTGGGCATTAGATCCATCAAATCCAGATCTCATTACCGGATTTAAAACCGCTAACGGAACCTTTTATGCAGATGCAATACCTAATGGTCAAGATGTTACTTTAAATCGTTTAAACATTGAAATTGGCAGTGAAGGTCTTCGTGATTATGATCTGTACTATAATTATTTTGGAACAGCAACACTTTATGTGAATGCGACAAATTTAGATGAACTTGTTTCCATGTTGACAACTTATTTTAATACCGTAGGGTTAACGTATAAATACGGTAATACAGCTGAATTATTTATGGAAGTTGCAGAAATTTTTGAACATTATGAAGCGATTGGAAGAAAGATTTCAATCGTAAATGATATCGCACCGATGAGTGTTGAAACGTATGCATCCTATCAATCTTATGTTGATACGCATGCCTTTATCACATCGTATTTAAGTATTAGAGAAACGTTATTAGGCATGCAATCAACATTTTCAGTGATTGATCAAACTGAAATGCCTTCTAAAGATGATTTGAATAAGATCACTTTAATTGATACAGCTTCTAACTTGAGTGGATCACTTCAAGCCGATGGACAACAAATGTTAACAAGTGGCATAACTGCAACCTTAAAACGCTCACCTCTCTTACAACAAGGAAAGTCTTATGCTTTATATTATGCACTTCAAGTGGGTGGAACATTTATTCTCTTGGGACATGAAACGCCTTTAGCCTTTTCTGGTCAAGATTTAACATTTACTGGCAATCAAACATTGGTTATTCCAGAAGATTTAGTGGTTGGTGATTATGAACTTGTTACTTTCTTTGGTAAGGTTGTTGAAGATTCGTATTTACGTATATCAAATCCATTATCTTTAACAGTTAACGGACTTGATGCATATCATATCACAACACCGGATGACGTTTTTGAAATGGCAACGGATACGTTTGTTTATTTAGATCAAAATGGATTAAAGGTCAGTGTAACAAACATCGATATCTATCCACCTAAAGTCAAACTTGAAACAAGTGAACTGATCTATCAAGGCGAAGTCGCTATTGATGAATGGATGATGCCACTGGGTAGTACAGTCCAAGATTTAGTGGACCAATTATCAATGACAGATAATTTTGATGGACTCATTACACCTAACCTATCCATGATTCAAAAAGATGGCGTTGCAGTAACTGCAACTGATCTTTTAACGGAAACCGGTTGGACCATCACAGTTATGGATGCAAATGGTAATATGACTAAAATCACATTTACTAAGATTTCATTTGGCTATACAGTGACTTGGATGTGGGATGAAGAAGTGATTGGTGAAATGATTGTAAAACCTGGTGAAACCGTTACACCACTTCAACCCGAAAAGAGTGGCTATACATTCACAGGATGGGATACAGTTGATTTCACAATCAATGAAGATCGAATCATTCATGCAATCTACACAGTGAATACATATACCATTACATGGATGTATAATGATCAAGTTTATCAAGTAGATCAAAACATTCCATTTGGTAGTGAAATCGTTCCCCCAGTCATGGATACTATGGAAGGTTATTCATTCAGATGGAATTTAGATGGAACAACAATGCCAGCAACAGATTTAGTGATCAGTGGTAGTTATATTCAACATGAATACTATATTACTTACTATTTAGATGGTATTTACTATGGTTCACAAGTGTATCACATCGGTGATACCATTGATTATCTTGTACCTAATGTAGAAGAAGGTATGGTATTTTCAGGATGGGATATCAGTTATGAAGTTATGCCTGGATCACATCTCGATGCACATGGAACAACATCACCTGCAAATCCATCGTAGTTGATTATCAAGTGAACAAAACACCCTTTAGCGAGGGTGTTTTTTGTTCATCTATAGACTATATTTGATTGAAATGATAGATGGAACAAAATGTAAAAATGTTACAATAAAATTAATCTTAAATACAGAGTGACTTTATTGAGGTGATGCTTACGTGAAATTATTTAAAAGCATAGTTTATCTTTTATTGGTTCTGGTATCCAGCATATTACCCATCTTTAGTTTTGATGACTATAGTTTGATTTCAAATACAACAAGTCATTTGGGTGCCCAAGGATCACCTTATGCATGGGTGATGAACATCACGTTTATGATACTTGGTATCTCAGCGCTGATAGTTTTGTTTCGTTCAAATATCAAATACCATGTCGTTTTTGGATTTCTCTTTGGTGTAAGTTTAATCCTAACAGGAATTTTCAGACATGCTAATCTCGTTGATCCGCTTCAAACGGTGATTTGGAAAGATCAAATGCATTCTTTATTTGCTACAACGACAGGTGTAAGTTTTGTGTTTCTATCCTTTGGTCAGGCTATGATGACACATGGAAAACAAAGGGTATTGGGAATCACCATGGCTCTTCTTGCGTCACTGATTTCTTTGTTCATGATGATGTATCCATCAATCATGGGGATTTTACAAAGAATCATGTTTCTATCGTCCTTTTATTGGTTGTTTTTTATCATGGTCCCTAATCCGGATAAAGCACTGTGATATAATAGCCATAATCACTTTATAATATTTAATGAAGGGACTAAACCATGAACTATGTTTGTTTACTGAGAGGTATTAATGTAGGTGGCAACAGCAAAGTTTCCATGAAAGAACTAAAATCAATACTTGAAGCGCATGGATATAAAAAAGTCTTGACTTACATTAATTCAGGAAATTTAATCTTCGAATCATTATTAAGCACCTTAGAGATTCAAGTTGAGATTAAACAGTTGATTTTAACGCATTTTTCTGTGAATACACAAGTGTTAATCATTGAACAAAAAAAGTTTAAAGTAATTGCATCTCAAATCCCGAATTATTTCCAAAATGATGATAAATATAAAGCAGATATCATCTTTTATTATCAGAATCTAAACCATGAACTTATCGATCAACTTTCTTTTAGAGTGGGCATTGATGATGTGATTTACTTAGATGATGCACTGATCCATGGGGTTAAAAGAGAACATCAGACAAAGTCTGGTTTAATGAAGATTGTTGGAACTCAAGTTTATCAATCTATAACCATCAGAAATGTGAATACAGTCAGAAAAATTGCAGAATTACTTAGAGATTATGAATAAAGATATAAAGGAGAATGCAACCATGATTAAACCTCAAAAACTCAAAAAAGGCGATAAAGTCGCTATTGTTAGTCTATCATCAGGCATTTTAGGTGATTCTAAGTGTGCCCATCAATTAGAAATTGGAATTGGAAGATTACTTGAAATGGGCTTAAAGCCTGTGATCATGCATAATGCATTATCGGGTAATTTCAAACATGAAATTGATCCTGGGTTGCGTGCAGAAGACCTGAAACATGCATTTTATGATAGTTCCATCAAAGCAATCATCTGCGCCATCGGCGGTGATGACACATATAAAGTCGTTTTAGAACTTGCAAAAGATTTTGATTTTATGGATAAAGTTATAAGACATCCCAAGATTTTTGTTGGTTTTTCAGATACAACCAATAATCATATATTCTTTTATAAACTTGGATTAGTCACTTATTATGGTGTTAACTTCTTAAGTGATTTAGCAGAACTAGATCGTCATATGCTACCTTATACATATGAGTCTTATCGAAGATTTTTTACGAATAAAAAGAAAACAGAGATTAAATCAAGTCCCATATGGTATGACGAAAGAACGGATTACTCTGATGATGCTACGGGTACACCGCGTATCAGTCATGAAGAGACTAGGGGTTATGAAGTTTTATATGGCAAAGGAAAAGTAACAGGCAAACTTTTAGGTGGCTGTTTAGAAAGTCTTTATGATGGTTATACAGGCTCACGTTATCCAAACCAAAAGTTATTCTATGAAGCTTATGAGATTATGCCAACAATCGATGACTGGAAAGATAAAATCATGTTTATTGAGACATCTGAAGAAACACCAGCACCAGAGCTCTTTAAAACCTATTTAGACGAACTTGAATCAAGAGGTATCCTTGGAGTCATTAAAGCGATCATTGTAGGTAAACCGATGAATGAAACACATTATGAAGCATATAAAGAGATTTTAATCGATTTGGGAAATCGTTTAAATCTACCCATTTTATATAACATGAATTTTGGTCATGCAACACCAAGAACAATTCTGCCTTATGGGTTAGATGCGACCATCAACTTTGATTTAAAGACGTTTACGATTGATGAAGCTATGTTTAGTGAGGTTAAAAAATAAGATGTTAGCAGATATTTTACTCTCTCTTTTAAAATGGTCGATCTTTGGTGGTGTTATCCTTCTTCTAGAGTTTTTTAGACAACGCACCATTCATCATGAAAGTAAGAAGTTTAGATTTAAAATATTCATTTTGATTTATATCGTCATCGTGATTGTTTTAGTGTTTAATGATTTTTATCACTTTTTACCCATTTGAGGTGAGTTATGAAAACGTTTATTTATCAATTAAAACTAGATCCAAGATTATATGATAATCATGCATGGACTGATGAAGGTAAAAAGGCAGTTGAATGTCATTACATAAGATTAAAAGAAGATTTTGAAAAGGGAATCATTATTCATGTGGGACGCACAGAAGATCCTACGTATGATGGATTTGGCATTGTCGTCTTCAATGCTTTAAGCATCGAAGAAGCGAAGGCATACATGCTAGATGATCCAGCAGTCAAAGGTGGACAGATGACTGCAAAGGTATTTCCTTATAAACAAGCATTTCATCAATAATTTTTTTCAGAAGTTGAAAGATATTTGGAAAACAAGTATCTTTTTTAATTTACAATCCCCAGATGATTGATTTATCTATCTAGACATGATAAAATAACGTCGTATTAAGTAAACAAAGTTTACTAAAAGAAATGAGTGACATCATGACGGGTTCTGATCAACGCTTAGCCAGACAAAAAAATATGGAAATGATCTTTAATTTACTGAAAGACAAAGATTTGAGTAGTAGCGAAATGGCAACTCAAATGGGCTTAAGTAAAACAGCTTTAACGAAGATCATGAAAGAGATGTTAGATGCGAACTATGTCTTTTACAATGAATCAGATGTCATTGAAGAAAGAAGAGGACGCAGAAAACAATACTTTACATTAAACCCTAACATGGGTATGTTTTTATTCGTCAATTTTATTTATCAACATATTGAAGTGATCTTATATGATTTAACAGGTAAAGAGATCAAGAGGTTAACGAAACCTACACAAGGTGTATCAGAAGATTTGATTTTACCAAACTTAATTTCTGAAGTTATTCATCTAGTTCAAGCATATCAAACAGACTCTAGAGTCTTGATGAATGTCTTGATTGCAGCTCCTGGTAAAGTGGATAAAAAGAAAAATGTGTTTAAACAATCGAATATGTATAAAGCTTTAGAATCCTCAGAGCTTGCTCAAACCTTACATGAACAGTTAAACGTTCCTGTTTACTTAAAAAATGATATCAATTTAGCACTCCATGGTTACATGAAAAAGCATGATGAAAAACAGTCTAACACACTCATGATCTATATGGGTGATAGTGTTGGTGGTGCAGTTTATACCAATGGTTCTATCTTGGAAGGTGATCATGGATACGCCGCTGAATTTGGCTTAATGAAGACCTTTGATGAGAAAGGGAATTTAACAACGATTGAGTCTTTATGTTCGATGAAATCACTTTATCGTAAACTCAATCTAAGTGAAGTAAGTGAACTAAAAGGATTAGCTCAACGCTATGATTTAACGTTAAGTTCTGCACTGGATAAACTGAGTCAACATATGGCTCAACTCATGCATAATTTCTACCAAATCTTTGATTTTGAACATATGTGTATTGCAGGAGATATTGAAGTTATACGTGACTTTTTCTTACCCAAATTAGACAATAAATTAGGTTTATACGATTTAGAAAATAGAGAAATCAAAATCGATTTTGAACGTGATATTGAATCCTTGATGATTTTAGGTGCGAAAGACCTCCTACAGTCTCAAGCATTTCAAACACTGATCGATAAAAGAAAGGACAAGATGGTTCATTATGACAACATTTAAATTTGCATCAAAACCCAAGGTATCATCCGCCCTTGATCAAAACTTTAGACCGATGTTTCTCGCATTTAGGGATTATGTAGAGGCGGTTAAGAAAACAGCTGATTATGAAGAAGTGACGATTGGACTTAGACGTAGTGATGAAGAGTTATCGGTTTTTCATACGGTTGTTTTTCATGAAGACCATGAAGATTCAATCCATAACAATCTTTATATTGAACGTATTATCAAGACGTTATTATGGCTAAAAGGTGGATACCAAATCCTATTTAAAGGTCCAGAACGTTTAGGAAGATTCGTACAAAAAGCATTCTCATTTAATCAACTCAGACATTTTGATGTGTCATTCATGGAAAGAGTTTATGAGAAACCATTTGAAGTGATTGTCTTAACGAAGGATACTGAACTTGTAGAATCTGAAAAATCAAAAGATATCGGAAGACACTTAGAAGGTTGTCGTATAGGATTTGATGCAGGTGGATCAGACCGTAAGGTATCCGCAGTGATTGATGGTAAAACGGTGTTTAGCGAAGAAGTTGTTTGGCATCCTAAATTACAAAGTGATCCAAACTATCATATTGAGGGTATTAAAGACTCGTTAATGAGAGCAGCATCACATCTACCAAGGGTGGATGCGATTGGGGTATCATCAGCAGGCGTTTATATTGATAATCATGCGATGGTCGCATCCCTCTTCATCAAAGTTCCTGATGATCTCTATAAGAAACATATTAAAGATATTTACATTAATATCGCAAAAGATATGGGAGATATTCCCATTGAAGTTGCAAACGATGGAGATGTCACTGCACTTGCTGGCGCGATGAGTTTAAATGCTAATGAAGTTTTAGGGATTGCCATGGGTACATCAGAAGCTGCTGGCTTCGTCAATAATAAAGGCTTTATTACCGGATGGTTAAATGAACTCGCATTCGTTCCTGTTGATATATCAGATGATGCACCACTGGATGAATGGAGTGGTGATATGGGATGTGGTTCTACCTGTTTCTCACAAGATGCAGTGATCAGATTAGCACCACTAGCAGGTATTGAATTAGATCCATTATTATCACCTGCTGAAAAATTAAAGAAAGTTCAAGAACTTGCTGAAAAGAAAAATGAAGGTGCTTTAGAGATCTTTAAAACGATTGGTATTTATTTAGGATATACGCTTGCGTACTATCATATGTATTACCACATGAAACACGTGTTAATCCTTGGTAGAGTCACTTCAGGCATTGGTGGAGAACTGATCTTGAGTGAAGCTAAAAACGTGTTAAAAGAAGAATTTAAAGACTTGCATGAATCAATTCATATCCAACTTCCTGATGAAGCATCAAGAAGAGTTGGACAATCGATTGCAGCAGCAAGTTTAACGAAAATATAAGAATAAGGAAGCGAAACGATGAAACTATTAAAACCAACTGCAGAGTTTTTTATCCCCGATCAAAAACCAGTCGATGAAGCGATTAAACGAACTACACATATGTCTATAGCTGCGCATCAAGATGATATTGAAATCATGGCATATGATGGCATTATCAAATGCTTTAATAACCTAAATAATTTCTTCTTTGGGGTTGTTGTAACAAACGGTTCTGGAAGTGCTAGAGATGGTGAATATGCAAAATACACCGATGAAGAAATGATTCAAGTGAGAAAACTTGAACAAAAGAAAGCTGCATATCTTGGAGAGTTTGGAGCACTTGCTTTACTCGATCATCCATCAAAAGAAGTGAAAGATCCTAAGAATACTGCGATTGAAGTTGAAATGAGAAAACTCATTGAAGCTGCAAAACCAGAAGTTCTTTATACACACAATCTTGCAGATAAACATGATACCCATATTGGTGTAACAACGAAAGTCATTCGTGCATTAAGAAGCATGAAAAAAGAAGACCGTCCTAAGAAGGTTTACGGTTGTGAAGTATGGCGTGACTTAGATTGGATGATTGATAGTGAAAAGGTTAGATTTAATGTGAGTGCACATCCTAATTTAGCTGCAGGTCTTGTTGAAGTTTTCGACTCGCAAATTGCGGGTGGAAAACGTTATGATCTTGCAACCATGGGTAGACGTTTAGCCAATGCAACCTATAGTGAATCACATTCCATCGATAAAGCTAACTATGTCTCATTTGCGATGGATTTAACACCACTCATTGAAGATGATAACCTGGATATCATATCCTATGTCACTTCCTATATTGAACGCTTTAATAAAGATGTTAAAGATCGTATTGGTAAAATGCTATGAATATTGTAATTTTAAAGAACTATGATGAAGTGAGTTCTAAAGCAAGCGAAATCGTCATCAATCAATTAATTTCAAAACCCAATTCAGTCTTAGGTCTAGCAACAGGTTCAACACCGATTGGTTTATACAAAAGATTGATTCAAGCAAACAAAGAAAACAAAATCAGTTTTAAAGATGTGAAGTCATTTAATCTCGATGAATACATCGGATTAGACATCAAACATCCTCAAAGCTATCATCAGTTCATGATGGATAACTTGTTCTCAAAAGTTGACATCAATTTAGCAAATACACATCTACCTCAAAATGATGTTGAAAACATGAATGAACATGCTGAAGCTTATAATAAACTGCTTGCTAAAACAAAAATTGATCTTCAAATTTTAGGGATTGGATCTAATGGTCATATTGGTTTCAATGAACCAGGAACACCTTTTGGCAATGAAACATTCATTGTCGAACTTGAAGAAAAAACAAGAAAAGATAACATGCGTTTCTTTAATTCACTCGATGAAGTTCCTAAATACGCCATTACGATGGGTATTAAGAACATTATGAGAAGTAAACATATTTTATTACTCGCGAGTGGTATAGAAAAAAGTGATGCAGTCTATCAAATGATTCATGGTGAAGTTACTGAAAACCTACCAGCATCTATTTTACAGCTACATCCTCATGCCACTGTGATATTAGATGAGAAAGCTGCATCTAAATTACCATTGTAAATTCATATTTGAAAGGTATTTAGCCAACTTGCTAAGTACCTTTTTCTTTTCCTTGCATAACAGAAATTATTAAGTATTTAATCATTTTATCAAGATAAATGTAAGAAAAATTATAAAAGGAATAATGTTTACTTATCTTGTTGTATAATTGATTTAATGCATGAAAAAGATGATCGTTAGTGAATCAAATTTTTGATGCAATAGAATCATTTTTATGTGAGAATACATGGAGGACATTATGCATCAGCAAAGAAAAACAGTTCTTGTTTCATCGATTGTGATTATTGGTTTAACGCTATTCGCATCACTTATGGGCATTTTTAAAACAGATATTTATAATGATTCACCTACGTTTATTACGATATGGCAAAGTAATGACCTAATCACGTTAATAATGGCTATACCTTTATTTATCTTAGCGATTGTCATGTGGTATAAAAATCACTCCATTAAATCGTTGTTGGTTTGGATGAGTATATTATGGTACATGATTTATAATTTTGCTTATTATGTATATGGTGCAGCATTTAATGATTTATATCTGATTCACTTGGTGATTTATACGTTGTCCATTGGATCGCTCATAATAGGTTTATCGCATTTTCCAACATCGATATTGGAAAAATCGATTAAACCAACTTTTAGTAGAAAAATTGTGATTGCACAAATGCTATTTGTTGCCATCGGTTTAACGGTTATATATACCATGCAGTCACTCTTATATGTTTTTAATGATACATTACCTGCAATTATTGAACAGAGCGGACATGTAACAAGTGTCGTTTTTACTATTGATTTTTCAATGGTAGTACTTTTCTTTGTTATGGGTGCGGTGTTACTCATAAAGAAAAATGCTTGGGGTTATGTAATTGCATTTTTAGGTAATCTTAAGGGTGTTATTTACATGAGTGTTTTAACATTGGCATCTTTAAGAACAAATCCCGATGAAGCCATGATATGGATTATTTTAGGTTTATTATCGCTCGTATCAGTTATCTTATTATGGGTTGGATTAAAAAATACGTTGATCAAAAAAATAGATTAACAACCACGTAATATATACAAAAGGTCTCTGCATATTGCAGAAACCTTTTTTTATTAAATAGTTGTTTTGGGTTGCATGAGCATGCCGCCCTTATCCCATACCATCATCAGTTCTTCAACAGATCCTTTAATCGGAAATCTCATCCAACTCACTGCAGGGTCGTTAATAATGATATCGATCTTGCCATCTTCATGGATTTCATAACCGACTACAACCACCACATGTCCAGATGAAAATGAAATTGGACCAAATGCGCCTGTTGGAGAACTACCTTTGGATACACCGATAATAACGGGACCATAATGATCTAAAACGTGTAACAACATCTCGTAACTATGAAACTCAAGTTCATGTAAAACCATGTTGAACTGTGTTGAACCAATATCGTTTTTGGTTGTTCCAAAACGTTCAGTTCCTTGTCTAATTAAAACAGAATAATATTCTTGAGGTATCTTTAAATCAGTGAGTTTTTGATAGTATTGTAACATCATCGATATCGATGTTGCCCAGCAGATATTTGGCCATAAGAAGGGATCAGTTGTATCTGCTTGTTTAAGTTGAGGAACTTCATAGAAAACAGTTTGTCTTAATGACTGAATATCATAGATGTTTTTCTGATCTGCGATGGGTTGTAGTGAAACAAATGTGATTTCAGGACTTGGTGTTTCTAGGTTGTCTCGTTTTAAGATAATCTGATACTGAATATCAAAGACATTTTCTGGGAAGTTTAAAGTAATCTGAGGTGGTTGGTTTTCTCCACCATATCCCCAGTTACCTTGAAGTAGAAATTCAGTCCAACCAGAAGGAGTTAAGTATCTTAAATAAAATGAAGATGTGGCATGCTCGCTTGAGATAGAACCCCACATGAAATTAATTCTTTTTAAAGCTTCAGGTGAATGATAAATGGGTGATGTATAAGATCCTGTTAGCATGTTTCCAGCAATCATAAGACGGTTATTTCTGTAGACGATTTGATCGAACGAACCCATCGTTAAACGATCATTTTCATCAAGAACAAAGAGATCGTTTAAGTTGAAATTGATTGTGTTTATTTTTTGATCAATAAGTTCTGTTGATTGGTCATTTAGGCCATAAACCGTAAAGTTAAAAGGCATTGAAATGTGTTTTTCAGATACTGTCATTTCAGCAGTTAAAGTAACAGATGTAGTTATATCTGGTAGTCTATATTCACCTGTTTCAGATATGATTTCAGGATGAGATGAACTCCAACTGACATCCACTAAATTTAAGATACGTGTGGGAAGAATGACATCACTAAAGATCACATCAATTCCGTGATTTATTTTAAGTGCTTTTTCAATCTCTTGCTCGATATGTTCAGGGCTATAACCCTCGACGTTAATATCAAATGTTTTTTCCATAGATGCATCTCCTTTTTGTATGGTTGCTGTTAAGGTGACTGTGATGTTTCCAATCGGTTTTGTATAATAACCTTCATGACTGATGATTTCAGGATGTGAAGATTGCCACGTTATCTCTGATGTAAAGTAACCTCTTGAAGGTAGTGTGAAAGACGATAATGGTATGGGGATTCTTAGTTCTAACATGGCGTGATCTTTTTGAACTTTCTCTAAATCAGGCATAGCTTTTACAGTGATTTCAAATACTTTAACTAATTCGGAAGATTCAAAACGAATGGCTGCTGTTAACGTAACGATTTCATCTTCGAGTGGGGCATAGTATTTACCTGACTTACTTAAGATATAATCATGACTAGATGACCATATAATGGCTGATCCATGAACACCCCATGTTGGAAGAGTAAGGTCACCACTAATCTCTAAAGGTATACCTAGTTCATCATGGTCCATCTGGACAAGTTCTAAAGCTGTATAAGGATTTCCGATGACAGTGATGACAAAAAATTTTGTTTTACTCACGCCTTCAAAGACATAATGTGCGGTTAAAGTAACATCTTGATTGACTAATATACGGCTAACGATACCTTCAGTAGTAATGATCTCTTCATGTGATGAAGTCCAAGTGATCGTCATTCCTTGAAATGATGTTGGTAAATCAAATGAACCCATCTCTACAGTTTCTGGGAGTGTAAGCTCATTAGCTATATAATCAATCGGTGGAGTCTCTTCTTGTGGATTTTCATCCTTGATACAGGAACTTAAGAAAAGAATAAAAATGATCTGTGTTAGTTTGATAAGTTTTAGTTTCATGATGCACCTCACAAAACTATTATAAACAAAAATTTAAAACATGTATAGTCAAGAATCGAGAAAATGCATATTACTCAACTTGACTATACATTTACTCGTGTTATAATAATTCTAGAGATTAACGGAGGACACTTATGGCAAAAATTGTTTTATTACCCCTTGATGAAAGACCTTGTAATATCAGATATCCAAAACAGATCTTTAAACAAAGTTCATTAGAAATTGTAACCCCTGATTCATCAGTCTTAGGTGATAAGAAAACACCAGCCTCTTTTGATGGTCTCAATCAATTTTTGATTGATTCAACCAAAGATGCTTCAGGTTTAGTTGTTTCTATGGATATGCTTTTGTATGGTGGCTTAGTTCCCTCAAGACTACATCATTTATCAAAAGAATTTCTTTTAGAACGTTTCAATATCTTAAGAACGATTAAAGAACAAAATCCATCGTTAATCATTTATGCGTTTGATTTAATTATGCGTTGTCCTCAATACAGTTCAAATGATGAAGAACCTGATTATTATGGAACATGTGGCCTTGATATCTTTAAAACAGGGTTTATTGGACATAAGATTGAATTAGGGATTGCAACAGATGAAGATAAGAAATCATTTGAACGTTTGAACGCACCTAAACATTATCTTGATGATTACCTAGGAAGAAGAGATTTAAATCTTTCAATGAATCAAATGACATTAAACTATGTCAAAGAAGGAATCATTGATTTTTTGATCATCCCACAAGATGATGCAGCACAATATGGATTCACTGCCAAAAATCAAGAAGTTCTCAAAAAAGAAATAGACCGATTAGAGATCAATTCAAAAGTTTATATGTATCCAGGTGCTGATGAAGTTGCAAACACGTTATTAAGCAGAATGTATACAGCACTTGAACATAAAAAACCTAAATTTTATATTCATTACCCAAGTCCATCATGTGCGACAACCATTCCACTTTTAGAAGATAGATTCTTAGATGTTACCGTGAGATATCAAATTAGAGCAGCTGGTGGTATGATTATAAGTTCCATTCAAGAAGCAGACATCGTCTTATTTGTGAATGCTTCAGGAACGAAGATGGCTTCAAGTGCATCGATGATAGCAGTAAGAGATGAAGGATTACGTACACAACGTAATTTAATCGATTTTGTTGAACTTATGGAAGATGTGATTTCCATGGGCAAAGTCGTTGCAGTTGCAGATGTTGCTACACTCAATGGATCAGATCACGAACTCATGCAATTATTAAAACAAAAAAACCTTTTATTAAAACTAGGTGCTTACGCAGGATGGAACACATCTTCGAATACCTTAGGAACAACCATTCCTCACGGTATACAAACATGGGCGAATGGATTTACCAAATCTCATTTAGATTTCTTAATGGCAAGATATGTTGAAGATTATGGTTACATGACAACCGTTAAAGGCTCTGTCAATCAAGAACTCAATGCCATGGGCATGAACTATTTTGATGTGAAATCAAGACTAAGTGATGTTGAACAGATGGTTGAAAAGAGATTACAGATGTTTATCCATCAGTATTTAGCACCCATTGAAAAACACATTGTGATTGAACGTGTTTGGATGCCGTGGAAACGCATGTTTGAAGTTGGCGTAGAAGTTAAATATCAAGATTAAAGAAAAATCCCGAACAGCTCTTGTTCGGGATTTATTGTTAATAAAGCTCTTTGATTTTGTTTTTGTGGTGTATGTATGCACCAAGCATACCCGAATCATTTTTGAGTGTTGCTAGTTTAATCTCAAATGAATCCATGAAGTAAGGTTCAAGTATTTGATTTAAGGCATTTTTGAGTTCTTTGATGAATTGATCGCCACGATCAGATATACCACCACCGATTAAAATGAGTTTAGGATTTAATGCATAAACTAAATTGATGATTCCAGATGATAGGTGGAAATAGAATTCATTTATGATTTCTTTTGCAAGTTCGTTTCCTTGATCATATAAATCAAAAAGTTCTTTACCTGATGAGATGCTAAGTCCTTTTTCATTTGCTTTTCTTACAATGGAAGAAGTAGATGCTAAATGTTCATAGGGTTTCCCATTAATGATTAGTCGTCCCCACTCTCCCGCACTATATGAAGCTCCATGAACGACATGCCCATGAGAAACGATTGCACCGCCAATACCAGTACCAATCGTCATGGCGATGAAATCTTGAGGTTTACCATCACCATAAACAGTTTCTGCAAGTGCTGCGCAGTTAACATCATTTTCAACAGTAGTAAAACAGTTCGTTTCAGTTTCGATGATTTCTTTAATCTTTAAACCGGTGTAATCTTTAATTGTTCCAGTGGTTGCTAACACGACACCATGATCAGGATCAATCACACCAGCTGAACTCACAGCAACCCCGATAATATCTGTATCTTTTTGAAAAACCTTAACTTTTTCAATCACTTGATTCATGATGGCGAATCCGCCATCTTTTTGATTGGTTGGCATTTCATCTCTGAAGATGAGTTTACCTTTTTCATTGATTAAACCATATTTAATGGATGTACCACCAATGTCAAAACTTGCAATCATGATGGGATTACCGGTAAAGTAACAGTTGTTTGATTATAAGCTGAAATAACAATTTCTACATCAAATGTAATCGAATCTCTTGTCATAATCATATCGATCGTACGCACGTATCCACTTTCAATGGTTAAAACAAAGTTTGAAACAATCGAACTATTTAAAAATGATTGTAAGCTTGTGTAATATTCCATCTTAAGTAAATATGTTGTAATGCCGTTACTTGTTTGTTCTGCAAAGTAATTTTTTGAAAAGTTGGTTAAGAAACTAAGTTCAGAGGTTCCTTTTTCACTGCACGTCGTTATACTCTTCGTCCAAACATCATTGATGTTTTCATAAATATAACATGTTTCACCATCAACTTCATAATAAATTGTATCCCCAAGTGCTTCAACAGAAGCAGTCGTTTCACCCATTTTAACAATGACAGGATAAGATGTTTCATCTGAAGTAAATGTGATGTTCATCGTATAGCTCAATAAACCATTCATATTATTTAAAGCTTCTTCAAGAGGATGAATAGGAATGATGGCTGCCTTAACTAAAACGGTAAATGAGACTTCATCTTCTTGATTCCCTAAAGTAAGTGTTGCTGTTAATGTCACTTCAGTGTCCACTTCAGGGCGAACAACAACACCTGTAGCATTGATGATATTGGGGTGACTTGATTCCCATGTGATCGTCACATCTTCAATTTCAGTCATTAAATCAAGTGATTCTGTGACAGCGTCTTCTGTATCACTTCCACGATAACCAACGACGACATCATCTAAATAATCATCTAAATTGATTTCTTCAGTTGGGTCACATGCAAATAAAGTTAGGCTAAATAAGAGTGTAAAAATAGTTAATAATAGTTTTTTCATGTATGGACACCTCGCTCCAAATTTATTGTAGCACAGCAAACATGTATAGTCAATTTTGAATCTTTTATTTAAAAACGAAAGAATGATAAAGAAAAGATAAAAATTTAACCAAATAGATGAAACATACGCATATATGTCATAAATACATAAAATGTATGCGCTTTAATCATCGAAATAGGGTAAAACCATGAAAAGTATAAAAATCGTCTAATTGCTATTGAAACCGCTTTTATTGTGTGATATTATACTTGTAGAGACAAGTTACTTGCATAGTCAACTTAGGTCTTAAAAATTTGAAAAAGGAAAGTGAATGCAATGAAAAAACTATTTAGCTTATTGTTAATTGCGGTTTTAGGTGTATCACTTGCAGCTTGCGCCGATGATGCAATCGATTATTTACCAGTCGATGAATATCAACAACAAATTGGCGACATTCAAGATCAACTCGATGATTTGTTACCACGTGATGAATACAATCAATACGAACCATCTCTTCTTGAAGAACTACAAACTGCAGCTGACAACTTGACGTTACCTGCTTCAATCGTAACCGATAGACTCACATTACCAACTGTACCTGATATTACCATTATTTGGCAATCCAGTCATCCAGAATATATCAACACCAATGGTATGGTTACACAACCAAGTTTCACAACTGGTGATGTTCAAGTACAATTAACAGCGTTCTTACTTAAGGATGGACAAGTTACAACAAAGAAATTTAATCTTCTTGTTCCAGCTCTTCCAGAATCTGATCTTGAAAAAGTAGAATCAGCAGTCGGAGAAGTCGCTGACATCCTTGAAGCAGACATTATCAATGAATCAATTAATCTTCCTTCAATGATCAATGGCGCTAACGTTGAATGGGTATCAAGCAACCCAACCAACTTAAGTGTTACTGGAAAAGTATTACGTCCTCACTTTGATCAAGCGAATGCAACTGTCGTTCTAACTGCATATGTAAGTGCTGGTAAGTATTTACAAATGTATAAGAAGACTGTTACTGTTGAAAAGATGGCATATAAACAATATGGTATGTTAGCAACTGGTCCATTCCAATTAGCAAACGCAAATGCGACTGTTGGTGCACCACTTACTTTCAAACTTTCAACACAAGATGGTCATGAAATTTATATTCCAATGAGCAATGTCAATAGAGACAACATCCTCATTTCTTCTCCATATCCAATGGTTTATACGCCAACCTTTGGTGGTGACAAAGTTCCAACTGCAGTGAATAACTTAGGTGTTGTATCTGCATCAGGTTGGGGCGTTGCATATACCGTTATTGATGGTGTTATCGACACAATCTGGGATGGTATTGGAAACAAGATGTTCAATGCTGAAAATCCAGCAGGTGTAACTTTCCCATCAGGAACAAACTACTTAACAGATATCGCTATTCCTGAAAATGGATATGTTGTTGTATTCCATAATAGTGCAGCATCCATTGGTAATACATTAAATGGTAGAGAATTTGCACGTAATGTTGTTGGTGTTAACACTGCAACTTTAGGCAAGACACTGACTATGAGTGGTTTAGCATTAGATGACACTGGTATCCAATTAACTGGTGGTGTATTCTGGAGAGGTTTCGTTGATGTAACTATTCCATTTGCAAACATTAACCCAGAACCATGGAAGATGTGGGTCGACTACGCTACAACTGGTATGACAACTTCTAACTTTGCGTTCTTCCAAAGCTTAACAAAGACTTCTGATGAATTAGCTCCTGCTGCTGACGGTTCAAACGTTACAGGTGCAACTCCACTGATCTTTACATCTGCTTACTTTGATGCATTTGGTGGTACAGTAATCAATACAGGTCAAGGTTATACATTAGCAGCTGTTATGAGACCAGAAGCAGAATTAACACAAATTATCCAAATTCAAGAAGAAGATAAAGAACTTATCCTCCAAAATGAATATGAATTATATCGTGTTTATGATGGTATTGGTGGCGCTATTAAGACTAAGAATGCAGCACAATCACCACTCGCTGGTGGCGACTCAGGTAAGAACATGCAAGTAGGACGCGATCAATTTATCGCATTCTGGGCAAACAACGGTGTTGACTATGCTTCCGATACACACAACCGTAGAATTGCAGCAGACTACTTCTATGCAATTGATAACTGGGTTTGGGGTGTACAAGGCATTTCTGAAGAAGATATGCTTGCAGCTGGTTACCGTAAGTTCTTATTCGTTGACATTTTTGAAGATTTCGAATTTGTTGAATAAGTAAAAAACAATCAATTTACAAAGCGGAATGTTACGGCATTCCGCTTTTTCTTTCGCGCGTTAAGAAATATCAAAGATAATTTCTTAAAATGTTGAAAGAAACTTGAATTGAGTTCGCAACTACGATATAATACTTATATAGACAACTTAACATATAGACGTTTTTCATAAACATAAACGAGGTGGATTGCATGACCATAAAACGCTTGATTATCATCGCACTTGGAGTCGTGTTGTCACTATGGATTATCATCGGATTGTTTAGTAAAGATGAAGCCATTATGACACATGATTTTAAAAAGGATATTGAGCTTAGCACATTTGAAGATGCTGAATATCAATCATACTTAACATCCCATGAAGACGTATTTTCAAATGAATCATACATCTTAACAGGAGATCACATTGATCCTGTTTTTAGTCATGATTATGAAATCGTATCAGGTGATTCGTATGGTAAATCAAGCAATCTCATCTTAACAGGTGAAACCTCATCTGTTCGTTTTAATGTTGATGTAAACCAGTCTGGTTATTATCATATTGAAGTTTCCTATTTTCCTGTTGAAGGAAAGAGTAGTCGTATTGAAAGAGAACTTAAAATCAACGAAGTGACACCCTATCGTGCAGCACAAAAATTATCATTTGCACGTATTTGGGTGAGCCAAACAGAAGGTTTCACACAAGATCGTAACGGAAATGACATTATCCCAAGACAAATTGAAGAACCACGTTGGGTTAGCCAAACGTTAAAAGATAGTGAAGGTTTAATTAAAGAAGATTTACGTTTCTATTTTGAAGATGGCGTCAATACGCTCGATTGGATTGCGTATAAAGAGCCTATGTTAATTGAATCCATTACGATTTATCAAAAAGAAGACTTAAATTCATATGAAGTTTATCAAAATGAACACCAAAACTTAGCAAATAACTTAAATGGTGATGAGATGATCATCATTGAAGGTCAAGATATGCACGAAAAATCTTCTCCAACACTTTATCCGATTGCAGACAGAACATCTGCTATTTCAACCCCACAGAGCAGTTATGCGCTGCGTGCAAATTCAGGTGGTGGCTATAACTGGAGAATCGTTGGAGATTGGATTTCTTATACATTTGATGTTGAAAAAGCAGGCTTTTATAACATCAGCATGCGTGCTAAACAATCATATATTCGTGGAGCTTATGTCACACGTAAAGTGATGATTGATGGGGAAGTCCCCTTTAATGAAGTCTCTGAAGTCCCATTTATCTATTCGGGTAATTGGAATGTGTATACCATGGGTGAAGAAGAAGCGTTTGAGTTCTACTTAACTCCTGGAACACACGAAATTAGTTTTGAAGTCGTTTTAGGTGACTTTAATACGTCAATTCGTGAAGTGACCGATGTGATCACAACACTCAATGAAGTGTATCGCGATATCATCATGATTACAACCGCACAACCAGATTTATATCGTGACTACTTACTTAATGAACGTTTACCTGAAATGTTACCTACATTTGAAGAAACAAAAGAAACATTAGAAAAAATCTCTGAAGATCTTTTCATTATGACTGGTGAATCTTCAACACATACCGTGATCTTAGATAAGGTAGCTTTACAACTTGAAGCATTTATCAAAGAGCCTGAAACCATTCATAAGCGTCTTGCAGAATATCAAACCAACATTTCTGCATTAGGTACATGGGTTTTAGAAATTAAAGAACAACCGCTTGCAATCGACTATATCGCGATTCATTCGCCTGAAACTAAAATAGAAAAGATCAATGCGAATGTGTTTGAATCATTTTGGTTTAGTTTAAATAACTTTATCGCATCCTTTGTTGTTGACTATAATTCATTAGCTTCAAGTGCAGATGATGAAAATTTAGAAGGCAATATTACCGTTTGGATTGGATCTGGACGTGACCAAGCCAACATCATGAGACGTATGATCGATGAAGAGTTTACATCAACCTATAACATTGGTGTCAATTTACAACTTGTCTCTATGGATGTGTTATTACCATCAACTTTAACGAAGAGTGGACCTGATGTTGCAATAGGTGTAGGTAATTCAACACCTGTGAATTACGCGATGCGTAATGCAGTCTATGACTTATCACAATTTGATGATTTCGATTTAGTGAAAGAACGTTTCCAAGAAAGTGCATTTGTGCCTTATGCCTATTTAGATGGTTATTACGGTTTACCTGATACACAACAATTTCCAGTTATGTTTTATCGTAAAGATATTCTAGATGAATTAAACATTGATATTCCTGAAACATGGCAAGATGTGATTGAAATCATTCCGGAATTACAACGTGTTAATCTTGATTTCTATTTACCGATTGATATTGTAGAAAACGTTCAAGGTGTTCTAGCTCCAAACGTGATGTTTGTCACACTGCTTTATCAAAATGGTGGGGAACTCTATTTGGAAGATGGTAGAATATCTGGTTTATCAGAAAGAGTTGCGCTTGATTCGTTTAAACAATGGACAGACTTTTACACCAATTACCGTTTCCAAATTCAAGCAAACTTCGTGAACCGTTTTAGATCAGGTGAGATGCCAATTGGTATTGCTTATTACAGCATGTATAACACCTTATCTGTGTTCGCACCTGAAATTTCAGGTAACTGGGGTTTTACTGCAGTTCCTGGTGTTAAACAAGAAGATGATTCAATCAATCATGTAGTTCCCACTACAGGTACAGCAATCCTTTTAATGAATCAATCTAAACAAAAAGCGTTAGCTTGGGAATTTATGAAGTGGTGGACAGAAGAAGATACTCAAGTGCGTTTCGGTAGAGAAATGGAAGGTATATTAGGTGCAGCAGCACGTTATCCAACCGCGAATGTCAGTGCACTCGAAAAACTACCTTGGCCAGCTCAAGACTTAGCTGTCTTAAAAGCACAATGGGATCAAACGCGTGGTATTCCTGAAGTGCCAGGTGGTTATTTTACAGGTAGACATTTAGATAATGCACTTCGTAAAGTGATTAATACGGGAGCAAACCCGAGAGATACACTTTATGAATACACAGCGATTATTAACAGTGAAATTGAAAGTAAACGAAAAGAATTTGACCTTGATTAAGGAGTGATGAAATGAGTGCTTTAATAGACAAAGTGAATCAACGTTTTCATCGCTACCTTGATAAAAAAAGGGAAGTTCGTGAAAAAAGAAAGTTAGAAAGAAAACGTGATTTTAAGAGAAGTAGAGATTTATATATTCTCTTAACACCCTATTTCTTACTGTTCTTTCTTTTTACCGTGTTACCGGTTGCGATTTCGTTGATTTTTAGTTTTACATATTTCAATATGCTTGAGTTTCCAAAATGGGCAGGATGGGAAAATTATCGCAGACTGTTCTTTGAAGATGATGTGTTTTTAATTGCGATTAAAAATACCATTATGTTTGCAGTCATTACAGGTCCGCTTGGATATTTGGGATCGTTTGTGTTTGCATGGCTTGTCAATGAATTAAAACCTAAAGTCAGATCCGTAATGACCTTAATTATATATGCACCTTCGATTTCAGGTGGCGCTTATATCATTTGGAGACTGATTTTCTCTGGTGATATGTATGGATATGCGAACGCATTTTTAATTCGTTATGGCATCGTCTTAGAACCGATTCAATGGCTACAAAACCCTGACTTTATTCCATTTATTATTATTTTAGTGCAGTTATGGTTATCTTTAGGGGTATCATTCCTCGCGTTTATTGCTGGTCTTCAAGGTGTTGACCGCACATTATATGAAGCGGGAGCAGTCGATGGTATTAAAAACCGTTGGCAAGAATTATGGTATATTACACTACCTTCCATTAAACCTCAACTTATGTTCTCTGCAGTTATTCAAATCACTGCATCTTTAGCGATTGCAGAAGTAGCAATGAATATTGCAGGTTTCCCATCGGTTGAGTATGCTGGTCATACGATTGTTACGCATTTAATTGACGTAGGTAATCTACGTTTTGAAATGGGTTACGCATCTGCGATTGCAACGATTTTGTTTGTCATGATGTTAGGTGGCAACTTAATCGTTCAAAAATTATTAAGAAGGGTGGGTACTTAGTATGGCAAAACGTCAAAAAGGATACCATCCGAAAAAAAGAAATATCCTTTACCGTGTGATTAAGAAACTTATGCGTCTGATTCAACCCGGTAATGCATTAAATCGTTCTTTAGGTGGCGATGTCGTTTTATTACTGACATTACTTCTATTTGGTATGTTTACCGCATATCCGATGGTTTTTATCATCAATAATGCGTTTAAACCCTTATCAGAAATTTTAGTGTTCCCACCTAAACTATTTGTGAGAAACCCGACTTTAAATAACTTTACTGACCTCATTTTATTGATGTCAGAATCTTGGATTCCAGTTTCACGATACGTATTTAATACCGTTTTAATCACAGTAGTCGGAACGACTGGACATGTCATTTTCGCATCCATGGCAGCCTATCCGCTTGCTAAACATAAGTTTCCTGGTGTTAAGGGGTTAAATAAGGTTGTTGTTTATTCCTTAATGTTTAATGGAGCTGTAACAGCAATCCCAGCTTATGTCATTATGACACAACTTGGATTAATCGATACCCTATGGGCGATCATCCTACCTGCATTTGCCTTTTCATTAGGTTTATATTTGATGAAAAACTTTATGGAACAAATTCCAACAACGTATATTGAATCTGCGTATATGGATGGCGCATCCGAGTATCAAATTTTTTGGAAGATTGTGATGCCTTTAGTGAAACCAGCGTGGTTAACGTTAATCATTTTATCTTTCCAAACTCTCTGGGGTGCAACCGGTGGTCAGTATATTTATGATGAAGCATTAAAACCTTTAAGCTTCGCATTAAACCAGATTGTTGGTGGCGGTATCGCAAGAACAGGTGTGGTTGCAGCTGTATCACTTTTCATGATGATTGTACCTGTGACAGTATTCATCATTTCCCAAAGTTCAATCATTGAAACAATGGCCCACTCGGGCATTAAGGAGTGAGACCATGAAAAAAATAACATTATTATTGATGCTTGTGTTTGTTTCTATCTTTGGTTTTTCACTTCAGGTAAATGCACAAACCAATTATCCATCCTATACCTATGATTACTGGCGTACACCACTACCTGGTGTAAGCCCTTATCGTGTTAAACAAGTTGTTTTAGGAACTTCCATTAATATTTCACTCCCAGATGATCCTGAAACTGCAAATAAGACACTAAAATATGTTGAAGATTTGTTTGTGACAGAAGATCACTACTACATCGTTGATCTTCAATCTCAAAAAATTATTATTACGGATAAATCATTTAACGTCGAAAAGATTATTCGTGACATCCCTGAATATGATGAAACGGATACATTAATTAATACGTATACCCTTGTTCGTCCACGTGGTATTTATGTTACAGAAGAGTATATCTATGTTGTTGATGAAAATGATTTAACAAACGGTTATGTCTACGTCATCAGCCATGATGGTGAGTTTGTTGCCAGATACGGTAGACCTGATAATCCAACGTATAACGCGGTTGTTTTTAAACCTAATAAGATTGTTGTTGACAGAGCGGGTAGAATGTATATCGTTGTTGTGGGTGCCTTTGATGGCATTGTGGAACTCCAAAGAGATGGAACATTCTCACGTTTCGTTGGGGTACAACCTGTTCAAGTCAATCCACTGGATCTCTTATGGCGCTCATTTTTATCAAGAGAACAACTTTCAACCGTGAGATTATTCTTACCTGTTGAATATAATGCCATGAGTATTGACAATGAAGGGTTTATTTACGCAACCTCATCAGGAACTTCATCAGCCCCCATTCAACGGATCAACCCCAAAGGGATGGACGTTTTAAGAAAGAACGGATACGTTGATCCCATTGGTGATGTTGTAAGAATGCCTGACCAAGTCAGAAGTGGATTAACATCTATTAGTGTCAACGATTATGGCATGTATAGTGTTTTAGACCGTTCGAATAAAAAGATTTTTACCTATAATGATGAAGGCTATTTAGCGTATGTTACAGGTTTTGAAGGAGAATTTGAAGGGAATTTCTTATTTCCAACCGCGATTAAATATGATCATGAAAATTTAGTGGTTGCAGATTCAACCGATTCAAGAACCATCATCACGATTTTTGAACCTACAGCATTTGGGTCTTTAGTCAATGAAGCAAGTAAACTCACATACGACGGTGAATCGATTGATGCATCAGCCGTTTGGGAAGACATCTTAGTGATGAACTCTAACTATTCACTCGCATATGTTGGTATCGGTCATGCATACTACAGAGAACGCATGTATAAAGAAGCGATGGATGCATATCAACTTGGACAAGATAGAGAAAATTATTCAAAAGCGTATAAGGAATACAGAAAAATTCGTTTTGAGGCAAACTTTCCGTTAGTCGCAACCTTCATTGGTTTAATCATTGCCTTTTCACTCGCATATCCGATTATTAAAGATTTAACAAAGAAAGAGTAGGTGAGACCATGCGTCGTCTGACATTAACAAGACAACAAGTGAATCAAGTAGCCGTAAGCATAAAGCATGCTCTTTCTTATTTCTATGAGCATTTTATTAAATTTCCTTTTTATGTGTTAACACATCCGATTGATGGTTTCTATGAAATGAAACATGAACATAGAGGACTTCTTAGAGTAGCGACCTTTTATATCTTGCTTCATGGTATTTTAGGTATTTTAGAATATAACTATACGGGTTTTATCTTTAACACCATTAACCCAAACACGTTTAGAATGTTTAGAAGTATTGTGGTTGCACTTGTACCATACATGATTTTTGTGGTTGCCAATTGGTCAATCACATCACTGATGGATGGTAAAGGGAAATTAAAAGAAATCTATATGGTTGTCGGTTATGCCTTTTTCCCAAGTGTTTTCTTAAGAATCTTAAATCTTTTCTTAAGTAACTACTTTACGATGGATGAAGCCTTTTTCTATCATGCAATTCAAGCTGTAGGCTTTGGATTAACGATTTTAATGATTTTTATGGGTATTCGTTCCATTCATGAATATTCTGTAATGCGTGCTCTATCAACGGTATTTTTATCATTTGTGAGTATGCTTGTGATTGTCTTTATTGGACTGCTTGCGATTGGTTTAGCTCAACAGATTGCTGTGTTTATCACAACCATCATCAAAGAGCTAACCTTAAGATTATAGGAGGTTAATATCATGAAAAAAATCATCTTATTACTCCTCATTATGGGTAGTATTGCACTCTATTTCATCTTGAACCAACCACCAAAATCAGAGATTCAAGATTTATATTTGAAAAATGAAACATCTCAAATTATGGATATCGCTTTTATTGAATCAACGAGAAATGTTTCGGGTTATGACCTGATTGCAGAAAATAATTTCTTAAAACTCTTTATGAATGATAGAAATTCTCATTTCGCAGTGGTTGATAAACGAAATGATTACGTATGGTACTCCAACTATTTCACATCAGACCCTAAAGCAACAAAGACGTATCAGAACTTACAGAAATCAACGTTTTCTCTCAGATATAGAGAAACCGATAATACAACGAAACTGATGACTAATTACGAATATTCCATTCAAAATCAACAATTTGAGATCGATCTTGAATCGGTTGAAGATGGATTTAGAATAGATTATACGGTAGCAGATCGTTCACCTAAGGGTTACTGGTTTCCAACTAAAATTTCTAAAGAGCGCTTTGAAGAACTGATTTATAATCCGTTTGTCTCCCATGAGTTTGAAAGTCCTGCGCAATACACAGAACTTGATCGCTATTTAAGAAATGCGTATAAACCCTTAGAAGATGATCCAAATACGTATATTTTAGCGCTTGTTACAGGTGATAAAACATCTTCAGATTTAGTAGGAACAGATATTAGTTATCTTTATGAAATTTTATATGAAATTGGGCATTACGGTAATAAACAAGACGAACTTGGAAACTACATCGAAGAATACCATTTTGATGATGTCAACTTTGATAACGATATGTATGGTTATGAAGTTGAAATTAAAGATCCTGAGTTCTTTATCCCAATGACCGTAAAACTTACTGAAGACAGTGTGGTTGCAACGATCATCACTGAAGAGATTGTTGCTAAAGAACCTTATGACATTATCTCCATCAATTTCCTTCCTTACTTTGGTGCGGCTAATGAAACCAAAGAAGGTTATATGGTGATTCCTGAAGGTTCTGGTGGTATTATCAATTTTACGAATGGTAAGACACAGCAAAGATCTTATACGACATATCTTTATGATCAAGATCACACGCTGATTCCTGCAAAACTTTCGATGCAAGATGTGGGTGCTAAAATGCCTATTTACGGATTAAAGCATGAAAATAATGCGATACTTGCCGTGATTGAAGGTGGTGCAGAGCATGCGATGTTAACTGCTGAAATTTCTGGTAAAAACGATCGTTTTAACAAGATTATGCCAGAGTTTACGTTTAAAGATAGCGGTCTTTACTATTTAACACAATCCGGTATATCGATTTGGAATGAAGATACATATGATTATCAACCTGAAATTCGTTATTATTTTACAGAAGGTGAAGATGCAAATTACACAGGTCTAGCACATGTATATAAAGATTATCTTCAGATGAAATATGATCTTGAAGTTTTAGAAAACAAGAAGACATCACTTTATTTAGATATTTTAGGTTCTTATGATTTTGATGATTATTTTTTATTTTTTCCATATAAACGTGTTGAAACGTTAACAACCTATAGACAAGCTCAAACCATGATTGAGTCCCTTAAAAATCAAGGTGTGAATCATATGGTTGCTAACTATAAGGGTTGGTTTAATAAAGGTATGGAACATGAAAGACCAGATCATATCAACCTTGATTCATCGTTGGGTACTAAAAAAGCATTTCAAGCATTTAATCGCTATATGGAAGAACAAGGCTATCCTCTCTTTTATGATGTTGAGTTTATGAAATTATACGATAAGTCATCACTTTATAATAATGCGAACATCTCACGTATCGTGGGTGGCACGATGATGGAATATTACCCATATGACCAAGCATCAAGACTACCGATTAAGACAGAAGATCCTTATTACTTACTTAAGCTTTCAGCAATCGATGAAAACATTGAAGGATTCTTACGTGATGCAAACAAATTAGAGCTTCCAGGTATCAACCTAACCAGTTTAGGACAAGAACTTTATAGCGATTTCCATAAGAATCACCAGCTTTATCGCTATGAAGCCGTTGATTACATCATGGACATGATGCAAAATGTGAAGGATCATACATCAGTGATGGTGACATCATCAAACGATTATGCATTACCTTTCGCCGATTATTTAGTTGATTTAACCTATCAAACATCTAATTATTTAGTCGTTGATTATGCAATTCCTTTTTATCAGATGGCAATTTCAGGCATGATTGATTATGCGATGCCTTCCATCAATTTAGGTCAAAACGAAGTTGATCAATACTATGTATTAAAAGCACTTGAAACGGGATCAAATTTAAAGTTTACCGTTTCATACGAAGATACATCACAACTGATTAACACCCGTTTTAATAACTTTTTCTCAACAGAGTTTTCGTTAATCGAAAACAACATGGTTCAGCTTTATCAAGAACTCTATAACGTCATTGGTGATGATAACTATATCATCAGCCATGAAGTTACTTTAGCAGGAGAAGTTGTTGTTACATATGTCAAAGGACAAGTGATTACAATCAATTATCAAAATCTAACGTATACGGTACAGTAAAGGAGGTATGACATGAAAGCATTGACATTAAAAGTGAAAAAACCAATGTCTTATGATAAACAAAAGATGCTTTTTGGTATCCTCTTTTTAGCACCTTGGCTTATTGGTTTTGCAGGTATCTTCTTATACTCCATGATTGATTCTGTCATTTATAGTTTATCTAACGTCTACTTTCTTGGACCAGCATCTGCAGATCAAGTCGCTGCCTATATTGCAGATCAAGGGCTTGTTGGACAAACCTTCTTCAAAATGGGTATTTTATTCGAATTTGTCGGATTAGATAACTTTGTATACGCATGGAATGTACATTCAGAGTATCGTAGAGTCTTGATCAGTTCCATGGTCGAATCACTCATAAATTTACCTGTCATTTTGATTTTTAGCTTGTTGATAGCAACGATGTTAAATACGAAGTTTAAAGGAAATGTATTTGCAAGAGCTATTTTCTTCCTTCCCGTTATTTTAGCATCAGAAGCTGTAACCATCGCTTTATCACAAGCGGTTGATCTTCAAGCGCTTATGCAAGGAGATAGCTTAGGTATTTTTGGAAATTTCCAATTAAATACATTACTGATTGAATCCGGATTTCCAGAATCAGTAGTTGAATTTTTAGTTTCAATCGTGAATACCATTTTCGTGATTATATCATTAGCTGGTGTGCAGATTCTAATCTTCTTAGCAGGCTTACAATCCATACCAACACATTTATATGAAGCAGCAAAAGTAGAAGGTGCAACTCCTTATGAATCATTTTGGAAGATTACGATTCCGATGGTTTCACCACACGTGATTACAGTGGGTGTGTTTACCATAGTAGATTCATTTTTAAAGAGTCCAGTGACTTCACTTATTATTCAAACGAAAGATAATCAACAGTATGGCGTTTCTTCAGCCATGGCGTGGATTTATTTTGTTGCTGTCATGTTACTTTTAGGAATCTTTGTATATCTAGCGAATAAGGGGGCATTCTATTATGATGACGAACGTTAAATCATGGTTTGCTAAACTTGTTATTCGTTTGAAAAAAGGGTTATCAAAATCAAAAGAAAAAGTGACAAGCAAAGCGTTTAAGTTTACTGTTGTCAATAAGACAAAACAGACATCGATTTCCATCATTAGAGGATTTATTATCTTTGGTTTATGTTTTATTGTGATTTATCCGATTTTACAGATGATTGTTGCAAGTATCAGTGATTTAAGGGATTTAAATGATCCTTTAGTCGTTTGGATACCAAGAACGATCAGTTTGCAGACAATCAAGATTGCAGCATCCGCCATTGATTATTTTGCTGCTTTAAGAAATACATTTATCATGGCTGTAGGAGTGATGGTCATTACACTCTTTACAACATCATTAGCAGGTTATGCATTCGCAAGACTTCGTTTTAAAGGGATGACGGTGTTATTCATTTTTGTGGTGTTCACCATCGTTGTACCCCCACAAACGATTGCTATGCCGATGTTTATGATCTTTAATTACTTTGGATTAACCTCTACCTTCTGGCCGCTCTTTATTTTGGCGTTTACAGGTATGGGAATTAAGGCTGGGATTTTCATTTTCATCTTTAATCAGGTGTTTAGAAATCTTCCTAAAGAATTAGAAGAAGCTGCTTTAATTGATGGTTGTGGTATCGTAAGAACATTTTATAATGTGATGTTACCTAATGCCAAGAGTGCTGTGGTTACAGTGATGTTATTCTCATTCGTTTGGCAGTGGAATGATGTATTCTACTCACAACTTTTGATTAGTACACAATATTTAGATCTACTTTCATTAAATATTGCAGAAATTGCACCTCGTCTGACTTATATTTTGTATCAACTTGGTATCGACCAGACGGTTGCAGAAGGTATGTCTAGAAATCCACTGGTTGTGGGAACGATTGCGAATACAGCAGCGATTTTAATGTTATTACCTTTATTGATTGGATATATTTTTGTACAACGACTTTTCGTAGAAAGCGTTGAACGCGTAGGGATCGTGGGTTAATGGATCAATTGATGAAAAAGCATCACTCCAAGTTTACATGGTTGATGGACTGGGTATATCTCTTAGTTATGATCAACTTAATGGCCATTGCTGGAACTGTTATCGGTTTCGGTGTTTTAGGCTTCTTTCCAGCTTGGATGACAGCTCATCAGTTGATTAAACGTAAATTAAACCAAGAAGATTTTCAGTTAGGTAAGTCGTTTGTTGAAACGTATAAATCTTATTTTTGGAAATCTAATAAGTTAGGCTATGTCTTAGTCAGTTTAGGATTAGTCATTGCATTGAGTTGGATTTATTACATTAGAGATTTAAGTTCCACATTTCATTGGGTAGGCATGGTTGGTGTTGGGTTTCTCGCATTTATTTGGTTACTCATGATGGGAATCACGCCGATTAGTTTTGTGTATTTCCCTAAATTTAAAATGGGTGAACATTTGAAGTTCACGTTGATTATGACAATGGGTATGCCTGGCTTAGCATTAATTATCTTTTTAAATTCACTTTTCTTTTATGGGATTGTCATGATTAGATTCATCTCAATTTTCCCATTCTTAGCTTTTACACTTCCCGCACTTGTGAATTTATTGTTTGCACGTAAAAAACTATTAAAAGTATTCACAGTTTTTAAAGATGAGCACACCATGATTAGAACGTTAAACTCATATGCGCATACAGAAGATTTATGGGGACTATGGAATGAAAGTTATCCTGAGGTTCCTGTGAATCACGATCAGTTATTGTCATGGTTTAAAGATGATCAAAAGATCAACCATCGCGCATCACTCGTGTTAACAAATACCAAAGAAGAAACTTTGGGCATGCTTCTAACACGTGTTCAAGGTAAAGTTTTATATATCGAACTCATGATGGTTGATGCCAGTTATCAGCGAAGAGGTTATGGTAAGAAGATGCTAAGTTGGATCGAAAAAGTATCGAAGGAAGCTGAGATTGAGTCACTATGTATTGGTTCTGAAGAAAGTTTATTTCAAGCATTACC
>MIDA01000056.1:42510-42801 GCA_001830045.1 Tenericutes bacterium RIFOXYA12_FULL_35_10
AGCATGTATCCGGCAGACTTTATGAATGAGAATTTTCTGATATTCATAACCGGCGCTTTCTTTCTTATCACAATGGGAAGCTTGCTGATCAAGGATATTTCAAAGCGCATCGTTCTGGGGTCGGCTTACCTGACACTTTTGCTGACCGCTTGGTATATGATAAGACTGAATCTGGAAATATGGGTTCTGCTCATCGGCATTGTAATTTTAATCGGATTCAGCTGGTGGTTCACGTTGAAAATCATCGGCAAAACCTGATGGCGCTGCTTCCAAATGTCATTACTTTTTCCA
>MIDA01000057.1 GCA_001830045.1 Tenericutes bacterium RIFOXYA12_FULL_35_10
TGTAAAGGGTATGATTTCTAACCCAAAACGTTCAGCAAAAGTAACCCCATCTCCACTACTTCCCGTGGTTGGATATGCCTTAGATCCAGTACCCACGATCACAGTTTTTGAAACCCATGTATCATTAGCTGTTGTGAGATAGAAAAGTTGATCTTTTTTCTCGATAGATTTAACACCTTCTCTATACTTTATACAATCTAGTTCTAAGTCCATGGTTAATGCATCTAAAACACTTTGACTTTTGCCGGTTTCAGGGAAGTACTTTAAACCTTGTTCTAAGAGTAAACCTAAACCTCTTTGTTTAAAAAATGCAATGATTTCATCAGGTCCAAACGCTTTGAGTGCACCATATAAAAAACGACGATGCTTCATATTAAGTGACTCTATAAAGCCATCTACCGGTAAATTATTAGTGACATTACACCGCTTTCCACCGGTTAATTTTAGTTTTTTTGCGAGTTGGTCATTCTTCTCTAAAACGAGGTAATTTATATGATTTTTTTGTAGAACGTTTGCTGCCATTAACCCTGATGGGCCGCCGCCAATAATGATGACATCATAGATCATAAGTTTTCTCCAATCATCCATAATGCAGCTTGTTTTGCATGAATCTCTAGTGTATCTAAACGTTCAATTTTGAGGTCTTCTTTTTTGATTAATAAGGGTAGTTCTGTACATCCTAAAATAATGCCTTCTACATGCATTTCATCGATGATCTGGACGATTTTTCTTCTACTTTCATCACGCATAACACCAACAATTAATTCATTATAGATAACTCGGTGAATCACGTCTTGATCATGATCATTAGGCTTTACAAGTTCGATGTTAAACTGATTTGCATAGTCATCATATAGATGACTTTTCATGGTATAAGATGTACCAATTAAGCCTACTTTTTTCAAGTTCTTTTCTTTGATGATTTTCATGGTTTCTTCTGCGATATGAATAAGTGGAATACCCACTTCTTTTTCAACATCATGGGCTACAATATGCATGGTGTTGGCGCATAAAATGAATCCTTCTGCACCGATGGATTTAAGTTTTTTTGCTTCGTCAATGAGTCTTTCTTTGATTTGATCCCATTGCCCTTTTTCAAGTCTTTTTTCGAGTTCGCTGTAATCAAAAGAATACATCAAAATTTTTGCTGAATGGGACCCTTTTAAATGTTTATTAATTTCTTCATTGATGATTTGATAATAGTGCGTTGTCGATTCATAACTCATACCACCAAGCATTGCTAATGTTTTCATGAAATTCACCTCTACAACACTATTATATAATAAAAAACAACCATCTGTTGATGATTGATGATAACACATGGTCGGGTAGACAAGATTTGAACTTGCGACCTCCTAGTCCCGAACCAGGCGCTCTACCAAGCTGAGCCACTACCCGTTGTTCATTTGCACCCACATTATAGCATATGCATCTACTTTTAGGCTATTTCTTTTCATGCACTTTCATCATTTTTATAATCAAGTGCTCTTTTTAAACAATTTTTCATTTTCATCTTTCACTTCACCTTCATTTAACTTATAATAGTAACGTAGTTAAAATATGTAAATAGAGGTGTATCATGCGTATCGAATTTGATGAAAAACTAGATTTCAGTGATGTTCTTATTCGTCCCAAGCGTTCGACTTTAGCAAGTAGACGTGATGTTGACTTAAATAGAGAGTACACATTTAAACATAGTAAACAAACATGGAAAGGTGTTCCCATAATGGCAGCAAACATGGATGGTGTGGGCACCATGCATATCGCTAAAGCACTTCAGGAACACCAACTATTCACCTGTCTTGTTAAAAGTTATACACTTGATGATTTAAATCAACATATTGGATCACTAAATCCAAATCACTTCGCTGTATCGACAGGAACTTCAAAAGTTGATTTTGCAAATCTTAAACAAATCTTTAAAACACATCCACAAATCAAATTTATATGCATTGATGTCGCAAACGGATACTCTGAACACTTCGGTGATTTTGTTGAATCTGTTCGAAAAGCTTATCCAGATCATGTCATTATCGCAGGTAATGTCGTCACTGCCGATATGACTCAAGAACTGATCTTACGAGGTGCAGATATCGTAAAAGTTGGTATTGGACCAGGCTCAGTCTGTACAACACGTATTCAAACAGGTGTTGGTTACCCGCAACTATCAGCAATCATCGAATGTGCTGATGCTGCACATGGTTTAGGCGCACACATCATCAGTGATGGTGGTTGCACATGCCCAGGAGATGTGGCGAAAGCATTTGGTGCAGGTGCTGACTTTGTTATGCTTGGTGGTCTCTTTGCTGGTCATGATGAAGGTGGTGGTGAAGTCATCACTGAGTACCATGATACTCACCAAAGAGATCCAAGAAATAATGACCCTGTTTATATCAAAAAACAATTTGTTGAATTTTATGGGATGAGTTCATCGACTGCCATGATAAAACATCATGGAGAAGTTGCTGAATACCGTAGTTCAGAAGGAAGAACTGTTAAAATTCCATACAAAGGTAAAGTGGAAGTCACCATTAAAGATATTTTAGGTGGTGTCAGATCGACTTGTACCTATGTAGGCGCTCCTACATTAAAACAATTATCCAAATGTACGACATTCATTAAAGTACACCGTCAATATAATGATGTATTTGTCAGGGAAAAACACTAGGTAGAGTCCCCTCTACCTTTTATTTTATTTCATAAAGAAAACATGTTACAATAATGATACGAAAAGGTGATTCTACATGACTGATATTAAAGCATATATTAAACGCTATCTTAAAAAACATCCCATAACTTCACTTATGATCTTAATCAATACGTTCTTTTTCATCCTTACCTTATTTACCGGTGGGTTTGATTTACTGAATTTGATCAGATTAGGTGCTATTTTACCACCACTCATCACTGAAGAAGGGGAATTTTACCGCTTAATTACGGGTACTTTTTTACATGGAAATGTATTCCATTTTCTCATGAACATGTATGTACTCTTCTTTCTTGGTGCACACCTTGAACAACTCGTTGGTCCAACAAAACAACTTTTAGTTTATGTTTTATCTGGACTTGCATCCAGTGTTGCAGTGACTTACCTAGGAAGTGAAACTGCAGTTACAGTGGGTGCATCTGGTGCAATCTTTGGTATTATGGGTGGACTCTTTATGTTAACTATTTTAAGAAAACGATGGTTCCACCAAAAAACGATTCGTTCAATTCAACAACTGATGGGAATCAACTTAATCTTAACGTTTGTGGTCGCAAACATTAGCATTTTAGGACATTTAGGTGGCTTAATGATGGGGGTTCTTCTCTTCTTTATCATCGCACCTGAAAGACCTTATATTTTCACACAAAGAGAAAAACAAAATATATGAACAAAAAAAGTTGGATATTTTCCAACTTTTATTTTTATGCTATTCTTCATCTCTTTCTTCATCAATCACGTAATGTCTAATTTTACTTCTCATCGTTCCCTTTGAAAAGATAATATTTGATTTTTGTGGGAAGAAAATGGTGTTAATAATAGGAATCAAAAGAAACATAATCCACGTTGGGTGCCACTCATCCGTAATCAAACCGATGGTGATATAAGCTGCAGTCACCATAATGGTTACCATTTTTCTCATATCAATCTTTCGATCAATAATTAAATTGACTAAAGGGATTGCAAAGAAAACAAGCCATGTCGGATGCCATACTTTAAATCCAAAACCGATCCATAAGAATACAGCAAGTGCAATCATCGGCATCATATCTGATAATCTTCGTAATGGATTTCTGCTTAACAAAATCCAACTCATTGGAATCAAGAAAAAGAACGTTGCTCCAAGTGACCAATTATTTTTATAAAGTCCAAAAAACAAGAATAACATAACACTAATGAGTGGCATAGCTGCAATAATACGTTTATTCATTTAATACATCTCCTTTACTATCTATCTTATTTATATCATAATTTTCTATATTTATCATCATCTTTAAAACCCTCATTGAAGCAAGAAACATTGCTTTAAGCATGATATTGCTATATAATGCAATTAGAGAATATCAAGGAGGTATTAGGATGCGACAAATGAAATACGGTTACGGCTGGGTACTCAAATTTATACTTGCAGCCATTTTAGTAGGTATTGGTATCTACATGATCTTTGCAAATGAAGTGGTCTACACCATCACAGGGGTTGCCATTGTTGTGTTCTCTATTTTTAGAGTCGTCCCCTTGATGAAATCTTTAAATAAAGAAGTTCTAAGAACCATTAATTTAATTGAAATCATTTTTGATACTATCATTGGTGGTGTGATGATCTACATCGCACTTACAAGAGATTTAAGTAGTGAACCCATTTGGGGTTATGTGTATCGTTACGCGCTCGCGTTCTTCTTTTACGCACGTGGACTTGTCTTCTTTAATTCTGTCGTTTTCTTTGGTGAAAAAACAGAAATTCCTAAGTTTTGGGTACACATTGCATCACTTACTTTAGGTACCGTGATTGCAATACTTCCAAACTTTGATTACGGTTCTGTCGGTTTATTCTTCCTCTTCATTTCCATCATTGGTGCAGGTTATTTAGGCTATGACGGTTTTGGTGGCTATAAGAAATATAGAGAATACCAAAAAGAAATCAATGATGCTAAAGGAAAAGAAAAAGAAAAACCTGTGGAAGAAGAAAAACGTCCAATCCTTGATAAAGAGGAAGAAAAGCGTCCTTACGTCAATTAACAATGAGAGGACTGTAAAAGATATGAAGATTTATTGATCTTCATGGACCTAACAGTCCTTTTTTCTTTATATCAATTCGCATTGTCTAGATAAAAGACATATGACTTTCATTTCAACTCTAGAAAAGAATGAATGTTTACGAACTATTTCCATCTCAAAAGATATATAAGTATGAGATATTTTACAGTGTCAGCCAAAGTTGGAAAAAATATCCTGTTTCTAATTGTTCATACTTACACATAGCCTTCAAGCTTATATATATTTGTGTAACACTCAAAATCTTTTCATAATCTCTTTACGAAATCATCGATCCAATGTTCATATCAGAAACAAATGAAACTTTTAACAGATTAATCTTACAGTCTGATTAATATCAATTTGGCTTAATTATAGTTAGTTTGATGGTTTTTGTAAAGTGGATAATAGCTATTACTCATTGTGTAAGAATGATTAAGATTCATCAAATTAAAAACTACTTAGCAGAATATGATATAAAACAAAAAATCAATCGAATGCAATTGATTTTTTGTAAACGAAATTACAAATATTTTTAAAATTATCTAGTCAATACTTTTTCATGTACTAAATTCAAAAACAAATTCTGCAAACGGAGTCCAAGAATCCACAAACAATCCTACGCACAAGTAATATGTTTCTCCCGCATAGAGCATCGGATAGTCAAGATTATTCTCACTAATATTAAAATTCAAATCATACTCACCAACATGATTCTCAAGATCATCTGGGAGATAATCATATGTCGTAATGTCAACTACCACACATTCACCATCTTGATCATAGATAACACCAAATGTCCAAAAATCTCCAATACTCATAAAATCGAAACTATAAAGATCTTCTGTAGGAGTTAATTCATACATGTAGTAAAAAGGAGTATTATCATAATCGATTGAAACAGTTTCAGGTTCATTTACAAAAATTAATAGTGGCTTTTGAATGATAAAAAGCATATCGTCACTATATCCATACTCACCCATATAACTCCAATATAACTGAATCTCAATCTTATACTGGACCCCACCAAGAAGTTCTTGTGTAATTACATCACTAATAACCTCAAAATTGTAGTAATAGTCATCTACCCATAAAATATCTCGAATGACATATGTTCCGATAACTTCATCCGTATCATCATAGATCGTAATCATGTAATCATCAAATACTCCAGTGTAATATGACATAATATATACACCAGTCTCAGTGGGTGTAAAATTTAACGTGATAGATCCCCAAGCAGGCACAACAAAGAAGTTGAGTTCATTAACTTCAACCGTTGGTTCTCCAAAATAAATATTAAATGTCCCCAAATCATACAGACGATTCATCAAGACAACAAAATAGTACGTTTCTCCAGCATCAAACTCATAATAGAATTTGAAATTCAAATCACCTAAATAGTTATTTTTCACTCCTAGAAGTTGTCCAGAACCATCAAACAATAATACGATGGTATCATAATCCCCATAAGAAAACATCATCAAAACTTCTGATTCTGTGGGTTGAAATTGGTAGCATTCGTAAGAATTATAATCATCTATTTCAACTAACACCTGATCATTTTTATACAAAGGAGTTGCAAAATCAAAACCAAAATCACCTGAAATCCAAGAGAAAATAAAACTATGGTTTGTGTAGTAAGTGTAAATCGAGATTGCGTAATAATAAGTAACACCTGCTTCAAGATAATAAGAATAATAGAATTCTCCATCAGTTCCTTCAGGTTCAGCCATTTGAATGATTTGACCATCAACATCATATATAACCAGCTGAATGTCTCCTTCACCTGTTGCATATAAAATATATTCTCCTGATTCATCTGGTGTTATTTCAAAATATTCAGTACTGTTATCTACAATTTCAATGGTTACGGTATCAAGATCGTGTACAACATAAGCACTATCAAAATTATCTTGCATATTTTCAAGCAAGGTGATTGAGAATAGCATTTGACCAAAATCATAGCTACTATCAAATCCTATTACAAAAAGATATATATTTTCTTTATGAAGATAATATTGATAAGTCGTTATTTCCTCTGTATAGTTCTCTTCGATATATGGAACCAGATTTCCTAATTCGTCATAGACATAAAGTCTTAAGGGGTAACTACCTCCAACAGTAGCCTGATAGTAACCGGTGTAAATCGGAGAAAGCTCATAATATAAGGAAACACCATAATCAAGGACGATTTCAGAAACTTCTTGATCACAAATAACATTTATCGCATCTTCTGGATTGATATTGATCAACTCTCCTTGATGAAGACCAAATGAGAACCTGCCTAATTCATCACTTCCCAATTCAAAATAGTATGTTTCTCCCACCTCATAATAAATTTCAAAATAATAGCTCATATGATCCCATGATGAATCTGCACTGTATAGTAATTCATAGTTTTCATCGTAAACATTGATAAAAGTATACATTTCTCCAATTGTATATCCGTAATAATAACCTGAGGCTGTTGGAATAAATAGATAAAATAACGTTTGCCACTCATCTAAAATGTAAACATCAAAAACATTTCCATTAGTGATAGTTAACGCATGATCAAAATCTGTGTTTGAATAGTCTACATAATTAATTAGCATAGAAGATTGATCATCATCTTCTAAATGCCAAGACATAACTACAATATAATATAATTGTCCTTCATTTAAGTAAGCACTTAAGAAAATGTCTCCGTAACATATAGAATTTATGTAATATCCATTTTCGTCATAAATCTCGATGTACAACACGATGTTACTGGTATATTCTATATAATAATAACCTGTCTGCAAAGGTGCAAACACATAATAAGGTAGTTCACCCATCGTTACAATTTGCGTTTCAATAATCTCATTTTCCAATACGGGTTGTGCATTAATTAACAGTGGTTGCGTATCAGAAGCATAGAAAATCATGAAATCGAAGTCAACTGCTAAACCATCAAATGATTCAACGGTTACATAGTAGATATTTCCTGATATAAAATGAATCAAGTCAAAATTAGCATAATACTCATAAAGATAGTTATAACCAATAAAAACCTCTTCACTGTCGTAAACGGACATAACTAGATTATTAACAGATGTTGATGACACATGATAATATCCTGTTATATTTGGTACAAATTGATAGTATAAAATCTCATTATTGATCATGATTGAATCGACAATCATGATATCACTTTGTATGCTTGTTGCATTTACAAAGTCTGTGTTCGTATGATTGCTGAATAGCATATGGAGTTGGAAATCTATCAATCCGTCATATTCAAAAAACATAATAACAAAATAATATGTCACACCAGATTCAAGATAAGTGTCAAGACTAAAGTTAAGTCCTTCCCCACCATCATCATCACTGTCCTGATATGTTAGATCGCTTCCATAAATTTCAAGGTAAAGATCATAATCACCACTTGAAAAAAACTGATATAATCCCGTTTCTGGAACAGTAAATTCAAAATACAAGGATAGATCATCTTGATAGTAAATTGAATATTCAGTAACACTACTATAAATGAGTGGTTCAGCAGTTTCAAAGCTTGTATTTTCAGGACTCAAGTTATTGATGTTTAGATCGATAAGTCCAAAGTCAGTCATGTTTGCTGCAACAATAACTAAATAATATGTAGTTAAAGCAAATGCTTCAAAATCAAGGGAAAAATCCCAGAGGTATGTGTGTGTGACATGATGGAAATTTTCATCGAATAATCCTATAAATAGCGGGAAATCACACTGATAATTGATAACATAATAACCATCATCTTCTACATTTACTTGCATATATAACGTTTCATTCAAAGCAAGATCAATTTGTGTAGATGTTGTGCTTGTATTTAATATTTCTATATCATTTAAATTAATGTTGCTATCACCAAGATAGTGAATCATGAAATCAAGATTTCCTGTGAGGTTTTCATCATCAAACATAACAGCAAGATAATAAGTGATGCCCAATTCGAGTTCAATATCCGATAGATTTCCGTAATAATCATCATAAAAATACTTATACCCAATCCAAACATGTTGTGCATCATATAATTCATAACATAAGATTTGATTGCTAGGACTTTCTACATTATAATAACCTGTTTGTGTAGGTATGAATTTATAATAGATTCGGCTTTCTGAGTATAAAATAGCACCAACATTGATTGTTTCAGCATCAATTATCACTGCAGAATCAAAATCCTCATTACCTAAATAATCATTTCGTTCAAGGGTCCAAGTAAAATCACCTGTCTCTGTTTCATCGTATAATTCAACAGTTATATAATAAGATTGACCACTTTCAAAATAACACAATAAACCAAAATTATATCCAGAACCACTATCGTCATCTAAATCATACAATTCTTCATATTGATCATATACATTAATGTAAGTATCATAATCACCCGTTGAGTACATGTAATAATAGCCTGTAGTGAGTGGATTAAACAGATAGTAATCTACATCTCCTTCAATTATCACACTCACATTAACGGTACTACCATCAAAAACTTCAATAGCATTTACAAAGTTACTTTTTGATGAATCAATCGTCCATGTGAAACTTCCTATTTCCAAATCATCATATAATTCAACAACAATGTAATAAATCTGATTTTCTTCAAAGTAGTAAATTAAACCAAAGTTATAATCAAGTCCTCCATCATCATTAGTTTCTAATAAGACTTCATTTTGATTGTAAATACTTACATAAGTATCCTGATCTCCTTCTGAATATATCTCAAAGTAACCAGATGAAGATGTCGTAAATTGGTAGTAGTAATCACTTCCAATAATTGTGACATCAACAAGGTTTATGTCTCCAACGTTGACTGCAGTTGCATTGTTAAAATCACTAACTACTTGCTGAAGTGACCATGTGAAACTACCTGTTTCAAACTCATCATATAATTGGACAACAATATAGTAAGTTTGTCCAATTTCAAAAAAGTAGATTAAATCAAAGTTATAGTCTAATCCGCTATCATCATCGCTATTTACTACCTCTTCATTTTGATTACATAAGTAAACGTATGTATCTTGGTCACCGGTAGAAAAAATTCTGTAGTTGCCAGAAACGGTAGGAGTAAAGATATAGAAAATGGCATTATTTTCAAGAGTGATTTCAACTTGGATGACTTCTCCATCGTTCACTATAGTAGCATTATCAAAATCACTTATTACTTGATTGATCGTCCACTTCGCGTAGAGCGTGATATTTTGTGCAGGCATCACTGTGAACGTGTAGGCGGTGGTTAATTCTACATCACTATACCAACCGCCAAATGTGTAACCTTCTTTGGTTGGATTATTTGGCGCGGTGACCGCTGTATTAAAGTCCTGTGTGATATCTAGAACTGCGCTTCCACCGTTCTCTTCAAAGGTGATCGTGTATTGGATGATCGTCCACTTCGCGTAGAGCGTGATGTTTTGTGCTGGCA
>MIDA01000058.1:0-1444 GCA_001830045.1 Tenericutes bacterium RIFOXYA12_FULL_35_10
CCTTCGCTTTTTTGATGCATAAATTAAGGGACAAGATGCCATCTTAAGATTGATTCTCTATGGTAAAATAGAAGAGAAAAGAGGTGTGCTAATGAAAAGAATCATGATCATGATGTTATTGATTTCTATTACTGTTTTTTTTGTTAGCATAAAGTTTACGCTTGATGTAAGTGCAGAAGAAGTTATGCTTAATCCTTTATTTTCACATGAAAGCGGGTATTATCAAGAGGATTTTTATTTAAACCTTATACCTGCTGAAAACACAAAAGTTTATTATACTTTAGATGGTTCAACACCTACAGTTGATTCCATGGAATATGTTGAACCACTTTGGATAGAACAACAGTGGGTTGATACAAACCACGAGATGATTGAAATCACAGAAGAAACCTCTGAACTGAGTGGACCGATATCATATATCAAAACAGCAGAAACCAAATGGCAACTACCTAAAGATCAAATCTTTAAAGCGACTGTTATAAAAGTGATTGCAATCCATCAGGAAACCAGAAAAACGAGTGATGTCATCACACATACCTATTTTGTATCACCAGATATGTTTGAAAAGTACACCTTTCCTATCGTTGCACTTTCAACAGACAATCATCATCTCTTTGATTATGAAACGGGTATTCATGTTTCTGGAATACATTTTGATCAAACACCAGAAAATCCAAATAATAACAGAACAGGAAACTATTATGAGTCAGGTGATGTATGGGAAAAACCTGTTTTTGTTGAATATTTTCTAACCTCTGGTTTACGTGTGATGGCTCAACAAGCGGGTATTCGTATTCATGGAGGTTTATCAAGACAGTATCCAATCAAAAGCTATCGCCTATATGCGAGAAGTGAATATGATGCGCAAAATGAGTTCAATTTTCCTTTTTTTGAAGATCAAGACATCGATTCTTTTAAAAGACTTATTTTAAGAAATGGTGGTCAAGGATATCAATACACCTTTTTTGGTGATGCGTTTTTACATCAACTCTTAAAACCACTTACATTAGATTTCCAAGATAGTAGACCAGTCATCGTATTTATCAATGGGGAATATTTTGGAATTCGTAACTTAAGGGAAAGACTGGATACGAATTATCTAGAAGAGCATTACGATATCAAAGAAGAACAAGTTACTCTTTTAAAAGGTCATGCTTTTTATGATGATGGTTCTAAAGCTGGTCAACTCCACTATCAAAGAATGTATGCGTATGCTAACACGAACGATTTGAGTAAGCCAAATGCATTTCATCAGATGGAAAGATGGATGGATATGGATAATTTCATCGACTATATGGCTGTTCAAATCTATGTAGGAAATACAGATTGGCCACAAAATAATATTTTATACTGGCGAAAAAATGTGACGTTTAATCCGAATGCACCCTATGGTCATGATGGAAGATGGCGTTGGATGATTAATGATTTAGATGCATCATTTGGT
>MIDA01000058.1:1494-10051 GCA_001830045.1 Tenericutes bacterium RIFOXYA12_FULL_35_10
CGGTGATTCATGGAAAACAGCAAGACTTTTTGTAAACTTGCTTCAAAATGAAAAGTTTAAATCTCGATTTACTTATCGTTTTCTTGAGCTCAGCAACACCATTTTTGATAAAGATAGAGTCGTTGGTGAACTCGATCGTATGATTCTACTCTATGAACCAGAAATGATGGAGCATATCAACCGTTTTGGATACCCAGTGACGTATCAAACATGGTTATCTTACGTAGAGCGTATGAGAGAGTTTGCACTTCAAAGAAGATCTTATAGTGTGAGTGATTTAGAAACTTATATAAACATCAGTTCGAAAGTGAATGTTTCGATTATGTTTGATGATGAAAAAGGTGAAGTTGAGATCAATGGTTTATCTTTATCACAAAGTCATTATGATCAAGAGGTTTATCAAGAGATACTATCAGAATTGAAAGCAATCCCTATAGAAGGCTATCATGTTGAGGGATGGTATTTAAACGATTTAAAATTAAGCGATCGTGATGTGATTTGGATTAAACCCGAAGAAACGTTAAATCTAGAAGTTCGTTTTTTAGAGGGAGATAAACCTGATGAGCCCATCAATTGGAACCTGATATTTCAGATTGGATTTTCACTTTTATGGACGTCAACATCTGTCATAGCACTCGTTCTTGTCATCAAAAAACGAAATGAAAGTTCAATTTCAAAAGAATAAATTTTTAGATTTGATACAATAGAACTAATCTGGAGGAACACACATGCGATTTTTAATGTTTATCAAGTTATTTAAAATGATTTTCAATAAAAAGAAGCTTCCTGATTTAGACTATATTCAAAAACAAGGATTACTAGCTGTTAAAATTGCACAAACATTTGCACTGCGTATCGATTTTTTATCAGAGGAAACCTGTACACATCTCGCAAAACTATACACCAAAACAACGCCGATTGAAGAAGAAGATTTTATGGACCTTCTCCAAAGTTATACGAATCCTTCTTGGTTTTCAAACTTTAAATCGATTGATAAAAAACCATTGGGAAGTGCATCTGTTGGTCAAGTCCACAAAGCATATCTTCAAAATGGTGAAGAAGTTGTCATTAAAGTCATCAAAAAGAATTTTAAGAAATCATTTGAAAAAGATGTCAGAAGTTTAAGAAGACTCATTCAATTTGTCATCTTCTTTTACCCTAAACTTGCTAAAGTTGCTGATCCAGTAGGTATCTTAGAACACATTGAAACCTATACACTCCAAGAGCTTGATTTAAGAAATGAAATTGAGCATGGTGAAGTATTGAAAACGATCTATCATAAAAATAAAGATCACTTTGATTTATCGCGTTTGGCATTTCCAAAAATATATAAAGATTTATCAAGTGAACACGTTTTAGTTTCTGAGTTTATTAATGGCATCACAGCGGATCAACTTTTAGAAGAGAAAAAATTAGATTTTCATGATATCTTAGAAATCTTTCATATCCATGGTTTTTATATCTTTTTAGTCGGTACATTCCATGGTGATCTTCATCCAGGTAACCTTATCGTTAAAGATAATATGTTTTACTTTATCGATACAGGAGCTATCTCTGAAGTTGGTAAGAAGATACAAGCAGGGTTATTTGAATTCATGATGTATTTATCACAATACGATTACGATGGATGTGCACATGCATTAAATCATATGGCAGATCAAGAAATCCATGGTAAAGCCTTTGATAAGTTTCATCAAAAGATTCTCATACTTTACCAAGATTTTGCAGGTAAAACCGTATCTGAAGTGAGTTTAACACGGAAAATGATGGAAACCATTAAACTTGGAGTCAATTCAGGGATGGTTTTTGAAAAAGGGATGTTTCCGATCATTAAATCAATGATGTATTTAGATGGCATGGTTTTAAAAGGTGCACCTGAAACCATTTTAATGGAAGAAATGAGACGCTTTATCAAAGAATTTAAAGATGCAAATCAGGTGGTTGAGTCATGAAAAAAATCATTGTTATCGGTGCAGGTCCTGGTGGGCTTGCAGCATCACTTTTGCTACAAGCACGAGGTTTTGATGTCACACTGATCGAAAAAGATGAACATGTTGGTGGCAGATCGAAAAGAGTTAGTTTAGGTGAATTTCACTTTGACTTAGGACCAACATTTTTAATGTACATTGATGTTTTAAAACAGGTATTTGAACGTTCTGGTTATGATTTAGAAAAAGAAATCAATTTGATTAAACTTGATCCCCTTTATAAACTGATCTTCAAAGATCACACACTAGAGCTTTCAGCTGATCTCAAAAAAAATATAGCGATGTATGAGTCAATGAAACCAGGTTTAGGTCAGGCTTATCAATCTTGGTTGAACGATCAAACATACAAAATGACGAAGATTAAATCCATTTTAGAAAAACCATTTCCAAATGTATTTCATCTATTTAGACCAGACGTCCTAAAAGCTGCTCCTGTTTCTCACCCATTTAAATCAGTTTATAGTTTACTTAAAACATATGATCGTGACGATCACTTTATACACTCACTTTCATTTCAAGCGAAATATCTTGGCATGGCTTCCTATCAAGCTCCCTCTATTTTTACGATTCTACCTTATTTAGAACATGTCACTGGTTTATACCATGTAGAGGGTGGTTTAAATCAAATCAATGAAGTGATGGCTAAACTGTTTAAAGAAAAAGGTGGAAACCTACTTACAAACACCCAAGTCACTAAAGTTTTAGTTGAAAAGCATCGTGTTCAATGTGTTGAACTAGAAAATGGAGAAAAAATCTTGTCAGATGTGGTTGTCATGAACGCAGATTTTGCTTATGCGATGACGCAACTATTCAATCAAAAAGATTTAAGAAAATACAAAAAGGAAAAGACTGAAAAGAAGAAATATTCTATTTCAACATGGATGATGTATTTAGGAATTAATCGAAAACTAGATCTTCCTCACCATGAAATTATCTTTTCAGATGATTATAATCAATATTTAAAAGACTTAATGAATGGCAAATTGACCAAAGATTTATCGATTTATGTGCATAATCCAAGTGTGATTGATGAGACTTTAGCACCTCAAGGAAAGTCTTCTATCTATATATTACTTCCTGTACCCAACCTGAAACATGGTTATGATTGGGATGAAGAATCACCTAATTTAAAAGAGTTTGTCTATAACCGGATTAAAGAAAAACATGGTTTTGATATCAAATCGATGATTGAAGTAGAAAAAATATACACGCCATCTGATTGGATGAAAAATGAACATGTCTATCAGGGTGCTGTCTTTAATCTTTCACATGGTCTTGATCAAATGCTTTTTTTAAGACCACATAATCAATTTGAAGATGTTAAAGGCATTTATCTTGTTGGTGGGGGAACTCATCCGGGTAGCGGACTACCAACCATTTATCAATCTGCACTGATTGCAGACGATTTGATTTCTAAATTAACGTAAGCCCATTTGAGGTTTACGTTTTTTTCTTCAAGCAAATGTTTTGTATATCAAAAATATATTTGATAAAATTAAGTTGTATTCAATCTAAATGAAAGAAGGATAAAATTTATGAGCGTTTATGCATATCAAGTTAAAGATGTTAATCAAAAAGAAGTCAGTTTAAAAGATTATGAAGGTAAAGTGTTACTTATTATTAATTCAGCAACCAAATGTGGTTTAACACCGCAGTATGAAGGATTAGAAAAGCTTTATAAGACGTATAAAGATAAGGGTTTTGAAATTCTCGATTTTCCGTGTAATCAATTTATGAATCAAGCACCTGGAACTGATCAAGAATTAAAGTCATTTTGCGAACTCACCTATGGGACAACGTTTAAGACATTTGCAAAAATTGAAGTCAATGGTAAAAACACACATCCACTCTATAAGTTTTTAAGAAATGAAAAGAAAAAAGATTTAGGTGAAAATGGAAAAACAGGATTACTTTCACGTTTAATGCCTAACACCTCTATTAAATGGAATTTCACAAAGTTCTTAATTGATCGAAATGGTCAAGTCATTCATCGTTTTGGTCCTGGTTTTACACCTGATAAGATTGGAACCTATATTGAAGAGGTGCTTTAATCATGGACTGGAAGCTTAGCGACCAATTATGCTTCCTTCTCTATTCCTCTTCGCGTGAAGTGATCAAAAAATATAAAGATCTTCTAGATCCACTTGGGTTAACGTATACACAATATGTGACTATGATTGCTCTATGGGAAGAAGATCACTTAACTGTTTCTGATTTAGGTAAAAAATTAGCACTTGACTCAGGAACACTTACGCCACTGTTAAAGAAGTTAGAATCAGATGGAAGAATTAAACGAACAAGAGACCAAGAAGATGAAAGAAAAGTTTGGATTGATCTCACTGAACAAGGTAAAGAATTGGCTGAAAAAGCGAAAACAGTACCTTTAAACATGTATGAAATGATGGATGTCGCAGATGAAGATTTGAAAAAACTTTATGATGTTTTAACAAAATTTAATGAATCAAGATTAACTGAAGGTGAAGATCATGAATCCTAAACACGAAGCATATATGAAGCGTGCGATTGAACTTGCAGATAAAGGTAAAGGATTTGTTAATCCTAATCCTTTAGTAGGTGCAGTCATCGTTAAAAACGGAAAAATTATCGGTGAAGGATATCATGAATGTTTTGGTCATGCACATGCTGAAGTGAATGCATTTTTAAATGCAGAAGAAGATGTTGAAGGTGCAGATATGTATGTCACACTTGAACCTTGTTCACATTATGGAAAAACACCGCCTTGTGCTTTAAAAATCATTGAAAAGAAGATAAAAAATGTTTATGTGAGTCAGTTAGATCCGAATCCTTTAGTCGCAGGAAAAGGCATTAAATTATTAGAAGATGCAGGCATTCATGTTGAATCTGGTATTCTTGAAACTGATACAAAGATACAAAACGAAATATTCTTAAAATACATCCAAGAAAAAAAGCCATTTGTCGCCATGAAATATGCGATGACCTTGGATGGTAAAATAGCAACAGTCACAAGAGATTCAAAATGGATCACCAATGAAAAATCAAGACGATTCGTTCATGAGCTGAGAAATCAGTATATGGGCATTATGGTTGGAGCCAATACCGTTTTACTCGATGATCCCATGCTTAATACAAGAAGAGATGCTCTTAAATCAAGAAATCCAATACGTATTGTGATAGATCCTGAACTAACTATACCTCTTGATAAGAAAATCATCCAAACTGCACATGAGCAACAAACGATTTTAGTCATCGATGAAAAAATAAACAATGAAAGACTTAAGCCGTATCAAGCATTGGGTGTCACATTCATTAAAAAACAAACACATCCACTCGATTTAGATGATCTCATGATCACACTCGGTGAAATGAAAATCGATGGTATTTTAATCGAAGGTGGATCACACCTTCATGGGACTGCACTTTTATCAGGTATTGTTGATAAGGCATACGTCTTTATAGCACCGAAAATGGTTGGAGGACATCAAGCCCTCACACCTGTTGGTGCACAAGGTATAGAATTCATGAAAGATGCAAAAGAATTAAAAAACATAACACTAAAATCATTTGATGATGATCTGATGATTGAAGGCTACTTTAAATAAACAAGGAGAATAAAAAATGAAATTTCAAACAGTAAATGAAGCCGTTAAGGCACTTCAAGAAGGTATTCCGGTCATCGTGGTCGATGATGACGACGATGATAATATTGGTGAAATTGTCTATCCAGCATCACTCATTACCCCACAATTATTAGAAACATTTAAATCACTTACAAAAGGTGCATTTTCCGTTGTTTCAACCAAAGATCGTTTTAACGAACTTGATATTCAAGCTAACTTTGAACGTCACTTAATGAGTGATTCAGTGCAAAGAATTACATTTAGTCTTGCAACAACTGAAGCTGAAGGCTTTAATAAGTGGGCAAAAACCATTTTAAAGATGACCGATCAAAAAGCCAAACCTTCAGATTTTAAATCATCAGGTGAATTATTTCCAGTGATTTCTAGACAAGGTGGTGTTTTAAAACGTGCAGGTCATCCAGAAGCACTTATGGATTTACTTGAATATACGAAATTATACCCTGCAGGGATGACAGTTGAAATGGTTAAAGATAATGGTTATCTTTATACCAATGAAGATTTAAGAAAACTTGCTGATGATAGAAAGTGGCCCATGATTAGTATTGCATCTTTAATCGAATATCGCAGAAAAGATGCATCTCTCATCAAAAGAGCTGCAGAAGCAAATCTTCCAACATCACATGGTGATTTCCGCATGGTAGGTTTTGAAAATGCATTAAACGGAGAACACCATGTTGCCTTAGTTAAAGGTGATATTAAACCTGGTGATGAAGTCTTAGTTAGAGTTCACTCAGAATGTTTAACAGGTGATGCATTTGGTTCACTAAAGTGTGATTGTGGTGAACAACTTAATGCAGCACTTGATCGTATTGAAAAAGAAGGTAAAGGTATTCTTTTATACATGCGTCAAGAAGGTAGAGGTATTGGATTAATCAATAAGATTAAAGCATACGGTTTACAAGATGAAGGTATGGATACCGTTGAAGCTAATCTTGCCTTAGGTTTTGATGAAGATGCAAGAGACTACGGTATTGGTGCACAAATTTTAGCTGACTTAGGTGCTACAAAAGTAAAATTAATGACAAATAACCCATTAAAATTAAAAGGTTTAACAGGTCACGGCATTGAAATCACTTCAAGAGAACAAATTCAACTTAACCACAATGAACGTAATGAACTTTACATGAAGACTAAAAAAGAAAAAATGGGTCACATGTTAAAGTTTAAAAACGAGTAATGTTTGAAAATATTAAAACCGTCATTTTCGATTGGGATGGTACCCTGCATGAAAGCATGCATATTTATGAAAAAGCTTTTCTCAAAGGGTATCAACACTTAATTGATCAAGGTTATGTTGAACATAAGGCGTTTACTTCAAAAGAGATTTCTTCATTATTGGGCAAAAACCCAATGGATATGTGGCAATCACTTTGTCCAACATTAGATAAAGCATACATACAAGAAGCAAGTCAAATCATCTCAAAAGAAATGCTTCAATCAATTGAGAGAAACGAAGCTAAACTTTACCCCAATGTGGAAGATGTTTTAACTTATCTCAAAGAAAAAGGGTATACTCTAGTTTATCTTTCAAACTCTAAAAATTACTATATGGAAGCGATGCGAAAGTCATTTCAGTTAGATAGATTTTTTGATTTATTTTTAACGTCTGAAATGTATAATTTCATACCCAAAAAAATGATTTTGAAAGAAGTTATTCACAATTTACAAAAAGAAATGGTCATGATTGGTGACCGCGATATGGATATTGAAACAGCACAATTTAATGCAATCAAATCCATTGGATGTTTGTATGGGTATGGAAATGCATCTGAGTTTGTTGATGCAGATTGCACCATTCATGATATTATCGAACTTAAAACGATCTTATAAGAGGACTTGTCCTCTTTTTTATTTATGTGAAAATGTAAGCGTTTTTAAAAACATCTTTCATATCACATGTATATGTGATAGAATAAAAGTAACGAGAATGAGAAAAGACAGGTAGGTTCTATGCGCATTGAAAAACATCCAATTTTAAACTTTCCTGAACGTGAGCCAATCACGTTCATTTTTGAGGGGAAAGAGGTTTTAGGATTTAAAGGGGATACAATTGCATCAGCTCTTCATGCATTAGGCGTAACAACACTCAGTTATTCGATCAAAGAACACCGCCCACGCGGTTTTTATTGTGCGATTGGTAATTGTGCATCATGTAACATGGTTGTTAACGGGAAACCTAATGTGAGAACGTGTATTACTGAATTAGAACCCCATATGGTTGTTGAAAGACAAACCAATAAGGGGGTCATCAAATGATAAAAAAAGAACTGATTATTATTGGCGGTGGACCCTCAGGATTATGTGCAGCAAAAATGGCAGTTGAAGCTGGCATTTCTGTTCTTTTGATTGATCGTAGTCCAAAACTTGGTGGACAACTGATCAAGCAAACACATAAATTTTTTGGATCGAAAGCGCAATATGCTAAAACAAGAGGATATGATATTGCACAGATCTTAATTGATCAGGTTAAAGATCATCCTTTAATTGAGATTTTAAATCAAGCAACAGTTGTCGGTTTATATGATGATAAGGTTGTTACTGTGTATTATCAAGACACATACATCAAATATCAAGCAGACGCAGTCATTGTCGCAACCGGAGCGAGTGAAAAATTTTTAGGTTTTGAAAATAATGATTTACCAGGTATTTATGGGGCTGGCGCTGTTCAAACTCTAATGAATCTTTATGGTGTCTTACCAGGTCAAGAGATCATTATGGTAGGAAGCGGTAATATTGGTTTAATCGTTTCATATCAGTTATTACAGGCTGGTGTAAAGGTTAAAGCGATTATTGAAGCTGCACCTACTATTGGCGGATATAAAGTTCATGCATCAAAAATGAGAAGATTAGGTGTGCCTATTTTAACGCAAACAACGGTTCAAAGGGCTATAGGTAAAGAACATTTAGAAGCTGTAGAACTGGTTTCACTGGATGAAAAATGGCAGCCTA
>MIDA01000059.1 GCA_001830045.1 Tenericutes bacterium RIFOXYA12_FULL_35_10
ATAAAAACGGCTGAAAAATTCAACCGTTTGTTCTGATTATGCTTTATAAGTAATCTTGTAGTGATCCAAGACAGCCTGAAAAACTTTTTTGTAGATTTCAGGATTTTTTTCAAGGTAAGCTTTCGCATTTTCTCTACCTTGACCAATCTTTTCGCCATTATACGCAAACCATGCACCACTCTTTTGAATGATATCAAGATCTGAAGCTAAATCAACAAGCTCACCTGTTTTAGAAATACCTTCACCGAAGATAATATCAACAGATACAGTTTTGAAAGGGGGTGCTACTTTGTTTTTAACAACTTTAATGTTTGCTTTATTACCGATAATATCTGTTGCATTCTTAATAGCTTCGCCACGTCTAATTTCTAAACGTACGGATGCATAGAATTTTAATGCACGTCCACCTGGTGTTGTTTCAGGGTTACCAAACATGACACCAACTTTTTCTCTAATCTGGTTAATAAAAATCGCAATCGTTCCCGCTTTTGAAATCGCACCAGAAAGTTTTCTCATCGCTTGGCTCATCAATCTTGCTTGAAGACCGACGTGAGAATCGCCCATTTCACCATTGATTTCTGCTTCAGGAACTAAAGCAGCAACTGAATCCACAACAATCGCATCCACAGATCCACTACGAATCAGTGCCTCAGCAATCTCTAATGCTTGTTCACCTGTATCTGGTTGCGACAAAATCAAATTATCGACATCCACACCAAGTGATCTTGCATATTTAGGATCAAGCGCATGTTCAGCGTCAATAAACGCCACATAACCACCTAATTTTTGCACCTCAGCTATTGCGTGTAACGCTAAGGTTGTTTTACCTGAACTTTCAGGTCCATAAATTTCGATAATACGTCCTTTAGGGTATCCACCGATACCTAAAGCAATGTCAAGTCCAAGTGATCCTGTAGGAAACGCTTCAACTGTGCGTTCCGCTTCATCACCTAATCGCATGACGGATCCTTTACCGTATTGTTTTTCGATTTGTTTCATTGCAGCCTCTAAGGCCTGTGCTCTTTTGTCTTTATCGATCATGTCTGCACCTCCGTCTTATGATATGAGATAAATGTATATTTTACTTTTAAATACTTTCTAATATGATGGAACGATTCTTAATGAGATAGTCAAGTCCACTGATCACAGTCAAAGCGATTGCTATCCAAAATAAAATGTTACCTATCCACGGTGTTAATCCAAAATCGTTGAATAGTAAAACAATCAGTGCAACCATGGTTGAAGCTGTTTTAGCTTTCCCATAAGGTGATGCAGCAATCACTTTTCCTCTTTCAACAGCAAGAAGTCTAACACCAGTCACTGCAAATTCTCTAACAATCACAATCATCACAGCCCACATTGGAACTCTTGATGGATCTAAAATCATTAAATAAAGCAGTGCTACCATCACCAAAACCTTATCAGCAATCGGGTCTAAAAACTTACCGAATGTTGTAATCTGATTGTATTTTCGTGCAATATATCCATCTAAAAAATCAGTAAATGATGCTAAAATAAATAAAATCAAAAATAAAAAATGTCCGATACTCATCCCAAATAATCCAAATGGGTCTTTAAGAGCATCTAAATAAACCATAACGATCATGACTGGAATCATGATGACTCTTAAAAGAGTTAATTTATTAGCAGTTGTCATTCGTTTTTACAGCCCCTTATCTATTAATATTTTACCATAATATGCTCTTAACTGTTGCAATTTTTACATGCTTTTGATACAATGGTTTTGCACGCATGGGAGGTGAAATTGTGGCAAATATCAAACAACAAATTAAACGTAATAAAACCAATGAAAAACGCCGTTTACAAAACGCTTCTTTTAAGTCATCCGTCAAAACAGCATTTAAAGCAGTCGAACGCGCAATAGCAGCTAATGATAAAGAAAAAGCAGTTGAAGCATTATCTTTTGCACATAAGAAGTTAGACAAGGGTCTTGCAAAGGGAATTTTCCATCAAAACTTTGTAGCTAGACATAAATCTGGTCTTGCAACTAAAGTCAACGCCCTTTAAAAAAATTAGACACGGTGTGTCTTTTTTTTTCTATAAACTGTTTTCAATTTCACGGTATCCACCTTTTTGTGGAATGTATTTCACATGTGGTAATCTGATCCCAGATACACCATAGGTGCCATTATAGCCAATCTTATTGATATAATGGGAAATATTGTTCTTTTCTTCAGCCATTTTGACTAACGCTTGAAAAGTTGCTTTAATATCATCTAATGCTCTATGGGTATTTTTAACATCAACACCATAGGTTTGAACGCAATTATCCAAACGATGTGGAAAACGATGACGATCTTTATAAATAGCCATGACGTCTAACACATCATTTTTAATCGAGAATAACGTGTTCCAATGTCTTTTAAATAAGGTTTGCATAAATAAAAGATCAAACTGGATGTTATATGCAATGAGCAAAGTTTTCTCATCTTGATAAAGATCAGCAAACTTTTGAAACGCTTCTTCTTGACTGATGCCTTCACGAAGTAGAAGTTCATCCGTGATATGTGTAATATCAATAATTTTTTGAGGTAGTGGTTTACTTGGCATGACTAAAAGGGATAATTCTTTGGTCACTTTAAGTTGACCTTCTTTTTTTTCTAATAAGACAGCACCAATTTCAATGATTTCATCGGTAAATCCGTTGAGTCCTGTCGTTTCGAAGTCAAAACATAATACGCGGTTATAATTTAACATCTTAAGCTCCTAACAAATAGAGTTCAAGTCCAAGTTTTTTATCAATTTTACCACTCTTGATATCATAATCGAGTTTAGATAATTTTTTCAAGTGGTTCTCTAATTGACTAAATGGAATTGATTGTGCATTTTTAACTAAATAATATGCGCGACCACTCTTGATATGAAAGTGTTCTGCAATTTGATCTTGACGATACCCCTTATCTAAAAGGAGTTTGGTGTGCATGAGTTCTCTGACTTTACCAACAATGTTATTTAAGATACGCAAAGGATCTTCATTGCGTGCCACAAGATCATAAAAAATTTCAATCGTCTTTGTTTGATTTTTAGAAAGTAATGCATTCGTCAATTCGAAAATATTTTCTTCTAAATTGCGTGAAACTAATAAAAGGACTGCTCTTTCATTGATTTCTTTGGTTTCATAAGCGAAAAGCATCAGCTTTTCAGCTTCCTGATTAATCAAATTAAAATCAAGATTAGTACGTTCTAATAACGCTTCAATCGCATCATCTGTAATGGTGTATGCATATTTTTTAAACATGTTTTTAATAAACTCAGGATAGTCTTTCTTTTCCATATCCTTCACTTTTTCAATAAATGCATATTTAAAAAGTGAGCTACCCAAAACTGATGTTTCAGGTAAAAGTTCATTCATCACGATGATGACAATGACATCAGGATTTGGTTTTTCGAAATAAGACATGAAATGTTGGAGAACAAACTCTTCTGTTTTTTCGAGTTCTTGAATGTTTCTAATAATAATGATTTTCTTTTCAGCAAAAAAAGAAACCGTCTGCAAATCTTCAAGGACATCATCATAATCATTTTCAAGTAAATCGTATTTAACGATGTTGAAAGGATCAACATTGAACTCCTTGACTTTTTCTTCAACGGCGTGATTCAAAAGAAAATCGTTATTGCTGTAAAATAAATAGATTGACTCGGCCATAGATACGCCTCCTAACACTAAATCTATTGTACCAAAAAAGGGCTTAAAAAGGTAGATGCAATTCCCATTTTGATTTCTTTTTATCGGGGTTATAAATGATCGTACCATGATGATCTGTACGATAGATCGTTGCATTTAATTTCATCAATCTTTCAATGACTTCTTGATGTGGAAATCCGTAATGATTATCTCTACCTGCGGAGATGATTAAGGTATCCGGATTAACATGATAAAGAAAATCTAATGTTGATGATGTATTTGACCCATGATGTGCTATTTTTAAGACATCACTTTTAAGTTGTTCGCCATAAAAATTCACTAAGTCTTTCTCTGCTTCTTCTTCAATGTCTCCTGCAAAAAGAAATGTTTGATTATTTATCTTTGTTTTAATCACAATCGATGCATTATTGGCATCTTCACTTCGTTTTAAAGGAGATAAAATTTGAAGGGTAAGGTTCCCACAAGTCAGGTTATCTCCTGATTTGACGCGTATACTCTTTATCCCATAAGGTTGATATGTGTCATCATACTTGGATAAGATAAGATGTTTAATCTTGATTGAAGATATGAGATCACTCGCTTCAAGGGTATGATCGAGATCACTATGTGTTAAGATGAGATAATCAATTTCATGAATGCCTTGATTCATCACATAAGATTTAACGCCATAAAAAGCATCGATCACTACACGACATTCAGGTGTTTTTATGATGGTCGCATCCCCTTGACCTACATCTAAAAAAGTGATGGTTGTTTGTTGACCTCTGATCAAAAAAATTAAAACAACAAACATCATGCTTATAATACCTATCATCATTTTTTTTATTTTCGAATGACATATAAGTATCCCTATCCACAGTAGATAGTAAATCAAAACAACCCATGCATCAAAACGACCGTAAATGAGCGTCAAACTTTTTGTTGCTAAAAGTCTAAAGAGCTCAAGAAAAAAACCGATGATGACATCATAATACACATGAAAACCCGGTAACAACATAACCATCCATGCTCCAACCATCACACTGAAAATAAATGGAATCCCAATGATGGGGAGTAGCACTAACCCTAAAAGTGAGATAGATGATTGAAATGGAATTAAAACGACCATCACGATCACGCCCATAACCCACCTTTTAGAAATCCCACTTAAATCACGATATATTGGTTCCAATAATTCAATCGAAACTAAAATGATATAAATCATCAGCATGGATAAAGTATTCATCCATTCGATATGAAAAACTAACATGATAAACAATGTGATGTGTATGAGCTCAAGTTTTGATCTTCTTAAATCAAAATAGCGATTCCCATAAGTCAATATAAACATCAAGAATAATCTTGTGATCCCTAGATCAAATCGGTGAAGATATAACATCGAAAGATAAATCAAAAACGTAATCGCATCTTGAATCCCTATACTTAAATCCATATGGTATCCTATTTTTTTGATGACCCACACTAAAAGAAATAGATGAAATCCAGATACACTCAGTAGATGATATAGATTTAAATCTTTAAAAAGATCTTTATCCTCTTTTTCAGGTGTAATGCCAAAAATTATGGTAAAAAAGAGAGGATGTATTTCATCTTTTTTGAAGTGATCAATGAGATCTTGTCTCAAAGACATCAGATGAAAATCACGCCTTACCCATGTGATATCGTCTGAGAGAATCTTTCCTAAAATGCCCTTACTTAAATAATAGTTCTTCTGATCAAAACCATATGGAGCTGTTTGTTTAGGGTATAAACGAACCTCACCTCGCACAAATAAAACATCACCTACATGATACCTATCAGGATTTACATAGATCAGATATCGGTTTTGATGATGTTTAATTTCGATGACGTCATAGGTCTCTTCATGCATCACTTGAATAACTTTAACTTCTGCTTGAAGATAGTTAGGTATTTGCTGATGATCTCTGATATACCATCTTAATAAAATTAAGCTTAAAACAATCAAAAACAAGAGGATACTAAATCTTTTTCTTAGCTTGTAAAATACATACACAAAAACAGGAAAGACAAAGAGAATCTCAATGGATACAAGAGCTAATGCAAGACAAAACCCTAAGAGATCTAAGTGATCAAAGTGTAAGATACGGTTTGATCTTCTCAAGTGTAGATATCCCAATATATTTAACGTTTAAAAGTTCATCTAAATGCTTAAAATCACCGTGTGCTTCGCGGTATAAAATCAATGAAGCAGCTCTCGTTTCGGTCATGCCAGGAATCGTTAATAACTCTTTAAACGAAGCTTGATTGACATTGATTTTTTGTAAAACCTGAACAGGATCTTCTCCTAAAGATAAAACAACAATTTGTCTATCATGTGTAATCACTTCTGATAATTGCAATTTAGATAGATCTGCAACATCACTTAATCTGCCCCCAAGAAAGAGTGCTTCTGAGACAGTGATAGGTTCAAAAACATGATAAACACCTGGAAATTCAATTTCTCCCGCGAGTTCAATACGAATAATCTCAAGTTGTACCTTCCCATGCTCAATCCAAGGCTTTTCTTCTGCTTTAGGAAATAACCATATCCATCCAACAATACACACAAAAACAACGAGTATTCGGTATGCTTTCATATCATCCCTCCTTACTTTATACTAGTTTTAAAAAAGATTATTTACTCTTTTTTTGTTTATATGCTACAATAAACATAAACAGTAAGGGGGGCTATCGATGACATCGCACGAAGAAATTTATGGCCAAATCAAAGAGGATTTATCCCAACTAAGCATTCCTTATAAATACCGTTTTCTATCGGGTGTTCTGGATGTTATTTTTTTGATTACATACATCGTTTTTATTCGCGTATTCATTCATGACCTATTTGGACTCGCGATTGGATTAACGCTCTTAATTCTTGGATTTATTTGGTTATTTGCTCAATTTTATATGACCAAAGGTACAACAATTCTTCAATCCATTTGGGGTATGAAAGTGGTTTTCTATGATGGAACATCATTAAATACCAACGATGTTCATCACTATATGTGGCACAAGGATTGCTTGATCGATGATGAAGATTGTGAAATGAAAGTTACAAAAAACACCTTAAAAACATATCAGATTAAAGAACCCATCAATGTTTTCATGGTACCAAGAAAAAAATGGGTAGCGTATACCCAATCGGAACGTTATCAAAAACTTTATCATCTATTAAAAGAAAAAAAATAGGCAGCGCCTATTCTTTGGTTGCAATCACTAAATGTTTTCTTGGGTCAATCGAAGGTTTAACTAAAACCTTAAATCCAAGATTCTCTAAAATCTCTTGATAATAAGATAACGGATAAATATATTGTTTGATGATGTCCCTTTCATTTTGATGATCCACATAGTGGGTCATTTTTTCATGGTCACATCTGATTTCCCAACGATATGATGTGGGTTCATCCTCTTCTTCGATATACCCATCATATTCAGTTAACACATCTTCATGATAAAGATCAAAGATCAATCTTCCACCTGGATATAAGGCTTGGTAACAATGCTTAAATACACCTTTAACGCCTCTAAAGTAGTTCATGACATCAAACATTGCGAAAATCACATCGACTTCAGCATGAATGGGATGTCTTAAATCATGTTCATAAAGCTTTGTCATTAAACCTTCACTTCTTAGTCTTTGTTCAGCAAGCGATAACATGACCGATGAATAATCAATGCCAATGGCATGATAACCTGCTTTTAAAAGTTCAACTAAAAAATAGCCTGAACCACAGCCTGCATCAAGCATTAAATCATGTTTATTCAAGTAAGGTTTGACTTCATGAAGTAATGCTTCATAATCGACATCACTCATGAGCAAATCATAAAGAGGTTCAAACATGATTATTTAATACGTTTAATGCCTAAAAGGCGTTGATCAAAACCATAAAAACGACGATCTTCTTCTTGGAAAAGATGAACGATGACATCGTGACAATCCACGAGTGTCCATGAACCACCTTTACCTTCAATATGTTTAATCTCATCTGCTAATAAAGCTTTCTTGAGATGGCTTATCGCTGCATTTCCTTGTCTTTCATTCACGGTTGCTATGACGAAATAGTCATAAAACGGTGATGTCTTTTCAAAATCATAACATGCTAATTCTTTAACCTTTAAATCTTCTAACGTTTCAATAATTTTATTGACTTTCTCCACGGGTTACCTCCTGGTAATATTGGTATGCTTCCAATTGTTCTTCTGATGGCTCAAGGCCCTTACTTAGTAGATGATCAATCGATGCCTTCATACAGTAGCATACGGCTTGATCTATATTGTTTACTGCCATGTCATAAATCATTTCACTATCATGAAAACCGCGATTGGGTTCACAGTAATCTGCTACAAAAATGATTTTTTCAAGCAGGGACATGTTCTTTCGTCCCCAGACATGATATCTAATCGCATTTAAGATGTCTTGATCATGAATACGAAACTCATGTTCAAGTGTGTTTGCTGCTGCAATCGCATGATAGATGACAGGAAAGTCAACATATGCTTTGATCCATCTTAAATCCATCTTGTTCATTTGATCTTCTAATGAATCATATTTAGCGATGTCGTGAAACATACCTGATATCCATGCTTTTTCTTCGGATTCATGATAGATTTTAGCAAGTTTGACAGCTGTTTCTGCAACACCATAAACATGTTTTAAACGTTGTTCATGTTGACTTAGTTTTTCTATAACTCTTTTTTCAATCGCATCAATCATTAAAGAGTGCCTCCGATAAAGAAATGTGTAATCCTTTAGGATGGATCAGTTTAACAAGTCCTGGTCCAGATACATGCATGAATCCCATATCAGCAAATGTAATTTGATATTTTCCTGTTGGAATTTTAAATGCTTTTTCTTCATAACGATCGACATAAACCTTAAAGTGCTTTTCTTTTTCAGCCATTAATACTTTAACGCGTTCATCATTGGTTTTATGAATATCAATCATCTGATCCACATAGAAAATCGGATTGATTGTATACCCATAAAATGAAATTCCGATTAGACCTTCAATCATTAAAGATTGTCCTTCTTTAAGTTGATAAATCTTAGGTTTAATCATAGAATCTGGAATTAAATTTTTATAAAGACTATAGGGAAGTATTTGATGCAGATATCCATCTTGGTATAAACCAGGCATATCATATATCATCATACCATCATATGCTCTTTTGAGTGCTTCTTGGGTTAAACCCGCTTTTTTCATCGCAAGCGCATCTTCATCTTTCGTCAGTGCTTTAAACAGTGTCGTCTTCCCGCTGTTTTGTACACCAAGCAAATAGACATGTGGTTCATGAAGTTCTTTTAAATATGCTTTTAAATGTTCGATATCATATGGATTTTTCGCAGACATTAAAATCAAATCTTCATATGGAACGGATAAAGATTTCGCTTTACGCTTAATGTTTTCAAGTAAACGATCTAAATTAGTTCCTTTAGGAAGTAAATCCATTTGATTGATGATGTATACAAATTTCGCATCTGGTTGATATCGATATACGGGATAACTAAATAATAAATCAAGATGTAAAACTGAAGAAACCATCAAAATAACTGCATTTGCAGGAAGCGATGGTAAATCTTCAGGATGAAAATGAAGTGTTGACTCGCCATAATGAAAAAGCTTATAACATGCTTGACAATACACATGATCATAAGATGTGGCATAACCAACTTTATTTGGATCCTCTTTTTGTAAAAGAGCTCCGCATCCTTTACACCGTATGGTCGATGACATAAGACTTCAACCTTTCTTCATACATCTTGGGATATTTCTTTTCAATACGCTTTAATACCTTGGTTTCAAGTTTACGATTAAACTGTGTAATCTTACGATCTGATTTACGTTTGACTGATTTGACTAAGATCACATTGAGTTGACTTAGGTTTCCTCCAAGCACATCTGTCATGAGTTGATCACCAATCATGATCACTTCATAATGATTGAGACCCACCTTTTTCAACGCTTTCTTGAAACCCCATTTTAATGGCTTTTTTGCATGCCATATAAAGGGGAAATCGACATCTGATAACGCCAGTGATACACGTTTATAACTTGTGTTCGATAAGATTAAAATCTTAAAGTCTTGACTGAGTTCATTTAAGAACTTAATATGCGACTCACTTAGCTTCACTTCATCGTATCCGATAATGGTATTATCTAAGTCAAAAAACAAGGCACGAATTCCTTGTTTTCTTAGTTCTTGGTAGTTAATTTCT
>MIDA01000060.1 GCA_001830045.1 Tenericutes bacterium RIFOXYA12_FULL_35_10
AGGATTAGATAAACTTACCCCATCTACTTGACTATTTCCAAAGGTTAAATAATCGGCGGTTACGTTTGACGTACCCTTAACCGTAAGACCTGCTTCTACATTGGAATAATTTGCATTAGTTTTTCTAGATAATGATAACCAATGATCACCATCGACACTATAAAGCAATTGATAATAGGCACCTGTTTTTTCAATTTGGAGTGATACGGTGCTTTCAGAATAGGGTTTACTGTCAATAACATTCATTACTCCATTGACAACTTCTCCAAGAAAAACACTTCTTACACCATCAATCATCATAACACCACCGATGATATAATTTGTCTTATCTTGTCTTGCAACAAGACCTGCATATTCATTATCAAGTACGGTGTAATCCAGTTGTGTTTTGAGAGTGAAATCACCTACAGGCACTTGGGTTATTGCAAAACCTAGTTGCTGATCTGATTGAAGATTGAGTTGTCCATTGGTGATACTTGCATTCGTGTTTTCATAAAACAACATGGAATCATAAACATCGCTAAACTCAGATGATAATTGTGATTGTGTTTGATTAATTTGTAAATCTTCAAATGTCACATTACCTTCTAAAGGCATTATACCCATTTCATTACGATAATCCATTTCAATAGATTGAGTCGATCCTTCAACTTCTATCCAATTTTCATCCTTAAATAAATAAGTTTTGAATTCGCTATGGCTATGTCGCTCAATTTTAATCTCTTGTCCCTCTTGAATTGCAAATGATGTGAGTGTTTCAATGGCTGCATCTTGATTTGCACGTGCTTGAATTGTTACGTTTCCATTTTCATCAAACACAGCAGCATAGAATGCAGATCCACTTAATGCATTATCACGCATCATTAAAGCAGCTTTACCATCACTCATTGTTCCAAGTTTAGCTTGAATTGATGCGTTATTAAAACCTGGAACGCAACCAAATAAGCCTTGATCAAACGTGCCATTACCGCTCACAGAAAAGTCTGATAAGCCTTCACGGATAATAAGACCATCGGTATTTCCGATTGTTTTTAACTCTAATTGTGCGCGATAATCACTGGATGAATGACCATCAACAAGAACTGCACCTCCTGGCATAACGTCAATCTTCACCATGCCATCTTTGACTTTATAAGTCTTCCCTGTTAAGTAATCGGTCAATATTGTATTGTCTTTAATACTTAATTGTCTAGCTTCAATCTCAACACCACGTTGTATGTCATGACTTTGATTAATGACGGTAATCGCTTTTCCACCTTCATTCCAACGGCCGAATGAGAATATGTTCGAATCAACTGTTAATTGCTTATAAACGCCATCTTTGTACACTTTTTCATAATCCTTACGCAATTGTGAAAGTGCAAGATAATAGCGATAAACACTATAATTCCATGTCGATTCATCCCAATTATATGAATCAAAACTCGTTGGAGCTTTTTCACCTACTCCAGGATTATTTTGACTCATCATACCAATTTCATCTCCAAAATAAATACTTGGAGATCCTATATATGTCATCTGTAATAATTGAGCTGCATTCATTTTCACGATATCTCCACTTACATAATTCATAATACGGGATTCATCGTGAGTTGTTAAGAAATTATAACTTGCATTTGCCATAGGTCTTGGTAATCGATTGATACCATCGATTAGACGTGCAGAAAGTACTAAGTTGTTTGATATACCTTTTGCCCAATCTCTGACTGGCCAACCAAAATCATAATTCCATTTAGTATCTAAAGTATAATCGTAGAGTAAAGAGCCGCTTCCATGCTCTGACATTAATAACTTATCTTCATCAATAGCTTTAACATAAGTGCGCATGTCCTTGATAATTTGTGCAGCAGTGCCCCAATTATCAGGATCACTACCTCTAAGTGATTCACCAACATCAAGACGTATACCATCGATATCAAAATCATTCAAATACGTTGACATAACAGATTCTGGAGTTGCATAAATTAAATCACGTGTCAATTTACTTGAAAAATCAAGTTCAGGACTTCCCCATGATCTTATCACTTTATTTTGGTCGTCTCTTAGGTACATACTGTAGTATGGATCTCTGTAAGATACCGCACCTGCTAGTGGGTAATTATTGAATGCATTGTACCATACACCATTTTCATTGAAATAGTTAAAAACACCATCAATCACAATTTTCATGTTATTCTCATGCAGTTGACTTGTCAGTAATCGTAACGTGTTATTATTCCCAAACGTTGAATCAATTTGAGTAAAATCAAAAGTTCCATAACCAGCTTGATGAGTCGATATCCAAAATGGATTAAATTGAATCGCTGACGTTCCTAAATTTTTAATGTGATCAATTTTATTTTCAACACCTAATAAATCACCACCAAAATAATCGTTAGTGTGAAAATGACTATTTCCCCATGGATTTTGAGTGACAGCTCCTTGGAAAAGTTTATCATTTTTTGTATCACCATTGTAGAAACTATCTGGCATGATTGAATACCAAGTTGCTCCTTTAGACCAGTCAGGTGTTGAAAAACCAGGCATAACCAAAAAATCACCATTAAAGTTTCTTAATTCTTGATTAGCTGGACTATATCCAGATGCATTATAATAGATGAATTCTTTACTATTTTCAAGTCTGAAATGATATTTAAACGGATTATTTTGTTTAGGAATTTGAGCTACCCAATAATCATAATATCCTGATTCATCTGGTCTTTCATATGCCATATCTGTTGTAACAAACGATGGAGATGAACTATTTATGTCAAATGTATATTGAAGTTGTGCAGTCTTGATATTTCCTCTGATAGCACGTACACGAATCGTAATTTGATCGTCTCTTGTGGGTTCATTTGGAGTTAAATAGATATATCCTTGATCATGAAAAACGTCACCAATCTCATAATTAACGTATCTAAAACTTTGACCATCCGAAAGATTTTTTGTAATTCCTAATGTTACTAATGTAATCCCAATGGCATTAAGCACAATGAAGATGATGAGTAACATTTTAAAATTTAAACGTATCATTATTTTCTCCTCTTCTTTATCCTTTTACAGCTCCAGCAGCAACACCATTGATAAAATGTTTAGATGAAGAAATATAGACTATCAAAATGGGGATAGTTAATATGACTAATCCTGCTGCTAATATTCCAAAATCTGCATTATTTTGTGATTGAAAGTTAATAAGTCCTAAAGGTAAAGTGTAGGCTGCTTGATTACCAATAACTGTAATCAACGGCCATAAAAAATCACTCCATACACCTTGAAAAGTCATAATTGCAACTAAACCTAATATTGGTTTTAGCAATGGTAAATCAATGTACCAAAATATTTTTGGTATGCTTGCACCATCAATGATAGCGGCTTCATGTAACTCTTTGGGTATTTTTTTTAAATAATTACTTCCCAATAGGACACCAACAGCATTTGGTCCTAAGGTCGCAGGTATAATCAGAGCGAATAAAGTATTTAATATGTTCATTTCTCGAAATAGTAAGAACAATGGTATCGATGTAATTTCACCAGTTATAAACATCGTTGACATGATCATAAACAAGACGATGTTGGAACCTTTAAATCTTAATGTTCCTATAGCAAAGGAAAAAAGTGCAACCAATAATAACTGTGAAACAATAGCAAGTCCAGAAACCGTGACACTATTCATAAAATATAAATAGAAATTACTTCTTTGCCAAGCATCTGCATAGTTTTCAATTCTAATGCCATCAAATCCAAAAGGATTAGCTACAATGAAAGCATATTCTCTAATCGATGTTACGAAAACAAAGAAGATTGGATAAAGTACGACTAAGGTTATGGTTGCCATAAACAAGAACATCATTATTTTTGAAATCATACGTATTGTATTTTTGTTAGGTTTAATCCGATAGACGATTTTGTTCATATGACTAAAAATCCTCCACTTTCTTAAAAACTTTGTTAACAATAATGGTCACGATTCCAATAATGATGGTTAAAATAAGGCTCATGGTCACAGCTCGTGCAAATTGTCGATATTCAAAAGCCGTTTTATAAATATGTAACCCAACAACTCGAGTGCCTGCAGCGCCACCAGTTAGTAGATAAAATAGATCAAATGACTTTAATCCTCCAATGATTGATAATAAGATATTGATTTGAGTTGATCGCCAAGTCAAAGGAATAATAATATGTTTTATCGTTTGCCATTTATTCGCACCATCCATGCGTGAACTCTCTATAACTTCTTTCGATATTGCATTCATTGCTACGAAATAAATAATCATCGTAATCCCAACAAATCGCCATGTATTGGTTGCAATAACTGACCAAAGTGCAATATTTTGATCTGCAATCCAAAGAGGAGTGTTCGTTATGTGAAACACTTTGCTTAAAAATTGATCAATTAAACCTACTTCAGGTTTATAGATGAATGACCACATAACAGCAACAACTGCAGCCGGTAATATCACTGGTGTGTATAATAGTACTTTATAAATAGATTGTGCTCGTCGTGATAAATTGTATAAAACACTCGCTAGTATAAACCCTAGTACAGTTTGAATCAATGTAGAGATAAGTGCAAACTTAAAACTGACATTTAGACCTTGCCAAAACAAATCACCATCTCTAGAAAAAACCCATCGATAATTATCAAAACCAACAAATTTAATATCAACAAATAGTGATTTCCAATTTGTAAAACTCATGATAGAGGAAAATACGATTGGGTATATGATAAATATGATGATTGAAATAATTGCTGGTAATACAAACATCCAACCGTATATCTGAATGGATTTGTTCATAGTCTTAATCTGTGTCACATTCATTCCTCCGTTAAAAGATTATTGATGAATTAATTCATCCAACTATCATCGTAGTTTAATTTATCATACGTAGGTACGATAAATGATAATGATTCATCCTGTAAAGCACGATAAAGGTTATTAAGCATGTAAAGCATTAAATCTGTAGCGTTTCCGCTATATGTACCTGCTAAATATTGTGCCATAGCAGATGAACTTAAATCTCCATACTGACCAATATTATAATCTGGGTTTGATGCAAAGCGTCCTGTATCTGCCATTTCTGTAGCTATCATAGATTGTAAACTATCCATATAGACAACATTCTTATTGACCATGATGCTTTTCTCGTTGTCTGAAAAGTATTGTTGAACATCAATACTTGTTAAATATTTGATAAATTTGACTGCTTCTTCGGGATAATAGGTCGTGCTGGATACTGAAAATCCATCAAAACCACCAAATACATATCTTGAATCAACACCTTCGGGTCCAGGAATAGCAAACGCTCCGATTTCTGAATTCCGTTTCATTCCTTTTTGTAATAGTCCAACTTCATTGTTGTTAGCGAGAATCATAACAGATCTTTCATCCATAAACATGTTCATGGCATCTTCTCTTCTCATACCATTAAGCGAAGTAGGCACATAACCTTTGTCTTTATACCCTTTTACTTTTTGTAAAATTCGAACCGATGAGTCTTCGATTAGTGATGTGAAGCGATTAGTTTCAGTGTTAAATACTGCTTCTGGGGAAAGCCTTGATGTGCTATAATTAACATCGTTTACGGCTCCAGACTGTATGTCTCTATACTTATTGAACACATCGACAATTTGAGAGAAAGTTCCCCCTGAACCACCATATAAAGCTAGTGGCATCAAATTATCTTGTCTGATATTAGCCATCAGTTGATCAAATTCTTGAAGTGTTTCAGGTACTTGATAATTGTTTTCAGAAAATATTTGTTTATTGTAAAGTACCAAGAATCCTGTTGCTCTAAATGGAATGTTATAATACTTTCCATCATGCTTACCAATCTCTAGTGCAGCTCCGTCATTATAAAAATCATTGCGCCACTCTTCATCAATATATGCTGTTAAATCAAGAGGAACACCGTCTTTTGCCCATTTGTCAATCTGATGTGTCCATTGAAAGAATACGTCAGGTACTGTTCCACCATAAACTGATGAGTTTAAGACTGTATCTACTTCATTAAATGGAACAATCGTGGTTGAAATAATAACATTGGGATTTTCAAGAGTGAAATCATTTGCAATTTTGCTCAAAGCTTCTTCATGCTCAGGCCATATATGTAGAAATCTTAAATTAATTTGATCTCCATCAATCGGACGATTCGGATTTCTAAAGGCATCTGAACATGCTGTAAGAAAAACGATTGACAAGCTTAGTGTAACAATAAGTAATAGTCTGCGATACTTCATTAATTACCTCTCCTTTTTTTAACAAACCAAATGATTCCAATCCCTAAAGTGACTGTCATCAAAGATACACCTGCAATTAAGAATGGTGACCCTGGATTTGTATCTGTTAGTGGTGGCTCAATGGGTGTTTCATCATCTGGTAGATCAATATCATCTGGATATTCATCAACAGGTTCTTCAATAATTGGATCATCATCGACAATAACTTCTACTTCTTCCATATAATATGCATCATTAAATTCGATAGTTCCATTAACGTGAGCAAAGTAAGCTCCTAAAGTATGCGTCATACTTTCAACATTGGTTGATCCCAAACTATTTTCACCATTTGAGTCGTAATATTGTGTTAAGTCTAACTGATCAATTTCAAGAATACCATTAACATAGATCGAAACAGTTGTGTTAGTTGAAATAATTTCAACATTAATGGATTCACCTTCATTTAAACTGCTGAATGCTGTTGCTTGTTTGTAAAGAATATAACGTTCGTTACCATTATCATGATTTACCACATAAATATGACCAGAACGGCGGAAGATGACTGAAATAATTGAGTTTGTTCCTTCCCTAAATGTTAATCCTAGACCATACCAAGTTGCATTATCTGGATATTCATTTGCAGTCAAAGTGGCTTTGATATATAAAGGGATTTCTCCAGTAGATACACTAACTTTTTCATCATCTACCGTCTTGTTGATGACTTTCGATGTTAGATTAGGGTTTGAAACAAAGAAAGAATCTTGATGATTATTTTGAGTGTTCGTCACAATTCGATCAGTCATAGTGATTGTGCTGCTATTGCCCCAAATATAACCTATGGTTGATATGCTGTTCTCTTCATCTAATAAATCGATATTGTTTGATGGTATTTCAGTTGTAAACTTAAGTTGAACAGGTTCTGTAAAATAGACTTCATCAATTTGAATTTGACCATTCACATAACTGAAGAATCCACCGATAACATTACCCATAGAAGCAACATTGGTTTCACCTAAAACAGTCGATCCATTAGAATCGTAGTAAACATCTAAATCTTGTTCAATATCAAGCATACCATTAATATAGACTTCAACGGATGTTTGATTAATGATGAGTTCAACTTCTAACGAATCACCACTTTCAAACGATGTATAAGCAGATGACTTATGATAGCTAATAAATCTTTCTTCACCGTCTCGATGATGAACAATATACACATCTCCTGTTCTTCTGAAGATGACAGAAATACTTCCTGTAGAATCTGCTTTAAAAGTTAATCCCATACCATACCACACCGCACCATCTTGATACTCATTTGGAGATAATGTTGCACGCATATACATTGGAACCAATCCATTTAAAACTGATGTAAATGTATTACCATCTTTAACTAAAATTTCAGAATTGACAAAATAAGGGTTATCAAGAAGGAATGTATCTTGAAATCCATTACCAACGTTGGTAATCAAACCTTCGTTATATGTAAGCGTTGATCCGTTGCTCCAAATCTTCCCGCTTTGACTTATGGTGGTTAGTTTTTGTAAAAGATCTTCATTACCTATTGGTTTCACTGGTTGATAAACCGTATTCGTATAGAGTTCAATATCTGCTTCAATCGCGATATTTGTGATCTGTGTGTCATTCCAGCAGTAGTATACGCCTGGTGTAGGTGCTAGTTTAGGTACCGCTTTTTGATCGACGATCAGCTGTCCGTTAATCCATACGCTTATCGCTTCAGGTTCTGAAAGAACTTCGATCTCATAGACCTGTCCTGGCTCAGCAGTGATATCCAAAGGATACATCTGATCATAGTCACCATATCCCACGCCTTGAATATAGAGTGTCGCGAACCCACTGCCCATGTTTCTAAGGATTCTGACTCTGAGGTGAGATCCTAGGCTTCCTCTGACGTGGAGTCCAGCACCCTTCCAACCATCGTCACCCACATAGTTGCCAAACGTGAGCGTACTCTTCATGGTGAACGTGATATCCTCCACCGCTTTTTCGACCTTCACGCCGTTCTCTGAGAGCTCTACGGTTTCGCGTCCATCAAAAATCGTTGGGATTAAAAACGAGTCGTCTATGCCAACATACTGACCACTGCCATCGATGTGGCGGATCGTCGTTTGGTCGCCCACTGTCACCACTTTTGCTAATGATCCTGGGTTGAGTTGTCCGATGATCTCTGTGCCTTCAGCCGGCCAATTAATTAAGTTTAATGCTGGCTTTTCATAGAGTTCATCAAGGATAATCACTTTGAAATTTGTAAATTGTGCATTATTGTGACAATAATAAAGCCCAACAGTTGGAGTTAATTTAGCAACTGAGAGCGTGTCTGCAATTAAAACATCATTAATCCAAACTGAAATTGATTCTGGTTCTGAAAGAACTTCTATCAACATTGAATCGTTTTCGTTTGCTGTTAAAGCCAGAGGTAACATAGCTACTGTTTCACTGTTTCCTGCATTCACATGCTCAATGAAGAGAACAGCATTCCCCCCACCCATATCTTTTAAAATACGTGCTCTAAGTTGATTAGCTTGAGATCCTCTCACATGTAATCCTGCGCCTTTCCAGCCGTCTGGACCATCATAAGTACCAAACGTGATATTAGCGCTTAAAAACAATGTAAGATCTTCAACTTGTGTATTAGTAACTTCTTCATTAACTATTGTTGGAATAGTATTTCGTTGTCCAAGTGTTGTTGGAACTAAAAATGAATCATTAACCGGTATATAGGATAATGAACCATCCACTGGAACAATTGAATGTGAATCACTTTGAGTGACAACCATACCCTTAAGAGCAGGGTTTAGTTGACCGTCAATCAATGTGCCATCTGCAGGCCAAGCCAATACATTATCATAATTAGTTAAATCTGGTTTACCTGTATCCGCATACCCTATAATACCAGTAGTCGTGTAAAGCAACATGAAGACAATCAAAAACAATGTAATCTTTTTCATTAAATTTTTCTCCCTTCAAAGCCCTCGTATACTCGTATAGCATGCGTTAATTTGCCATCAATCTGCTTTGCTACACGTGTAGTTTTGTTTTCATTATATATCGATAAAATGAATTTGTCAATAAAATTAAGCGTTTTCATAACTGAAAATTCTTTCAATACTTTAGCGTTGTTTTGGTTTTGATAAACCACATAATCGTATATATCATCGTGATAAGCATTATTTGATTTCAAAACGATGTTTACCTTTATCCAAATAATATTTGCAATGTCCATCAGTCACTTCTTTATCATTAAGACTCATACGGTCGATAAGACCTAAGTTTTTCGCGTTTAAAATCAATAAAAGTCCATCAAATTCGACATTTATTTCAAGTATTATAAGATCTCTTCTTGATATTTTAAACTCGAGTTGCCCTTTTTTTGTCGGTACTTGAACATGCATCTCTTTAAGTACGTTGATGTCAGGTTTAAGAAAGAATTCATCATTTGAATTGATACCTATACCAGCAAAATGCTTATAATACATCGTAAGTGGCCCGCCTGACCACGCATGATTCTTTGTACCAAGAGTCGTAAAGTTTTCCCATAACGTAGAATTATCATTCTCTACGAGACTTCTGTACCTTAAAGCTGCACGCTCGTGTGCTTCTTTCTTATATCCCATAATACAAAGAGCATCAAGAATGTAATTCT
>MIDA01000061.1 GCA_001830045.1 Tenericutes bacterium RIFOXYA12_FULL_35_10
CCAAGAAAAAAGATCTTTAGTCACAATCATCGTTGGGTTTATCATCTTAATAACGTATTGTATCTATGCATACACGAATTATCAAAATGGATTAATTTTAGCAAGTGATCTTCCTGCTTGGGCTACCCGGATACTTATATTTATAGGTATAGGTATCGTTTTAACAATTATTACCCAAATTCTTTTTCATATCATCTATTCGATTGCGATCGCAATTCATGAAAAAACTTTAAATCCAGAGATGAGTGATAAAGAAATAGAATGTATCGTCAAGCAAACCATGGTCACTGATGAAATGGATAAGTTGGTTGAATTAAAATCGTTACGTGTCGGTTTTGTCATTGCTGGCATTGGATTTATGTTGAGTTTACTCTTGATCTTACTTGGGTATCCACCCATGTTTATGATGCAAACGATTTTCATATCATTTAGTTTTGGATCTATATGTGAAGGTTTGATGCAAATATTTTACTACCGTAGAGGTATTCGGCATGACTAATAAATACCAAATCGTTAATGAAATTAGAACTCTCAGGTTTTTTGCAAACGAGATGTCTCAACAATCACTTGCAGAAAAAGTAGGTGTGTCCAGACAAACCATTATATCGATTGAAGCAGGTAAATACTCACCTTCTTTAGAACTTGCTTTTAAGATTGCAATGGCGTTTGAAAAAAACATTAGCGAAGTCTTTAAATATGAACCGAAGGTCTGATTCATATGAAAGCAATCGTTTGTATTAAACAAGGAAAAATATGGAAACTAGACTATAAAGATGTCCCAAAACCCATCATAAAAGATGATGAAGTACTCATTCATGTTAAAGCTTCATCGATCAATGCAGCCGATTATCGTTCACTATCATATGGTATGATACCTAAACGTAAAATTTTTGGTGCAGATGTATCTGGTATCATTGAAGAAGTCGGTCCTAAATGTAGTCAATTTAAAATTGGTGATACTGTATTTGGTGATCTATCAGATTCTGGATTTGGTGGTTTAGCAGAATATGCAGTCGCTAAAGAAAAATCGATAATCATCAAATCTGATGATATATCTTTTTCGGTAGCAGCATCAATACCTATGGCAGGTATCACTGCGCTACATGGTATAAGAGATGCAGGAAAGCTAAAACCTCATCAAAAAGTTTTAATCTATGGTTCTGGTGGTGGTGTTGGAACATTTGCAGTTCAACTGGCACGCTACTATCAAGCACATATCACAACTGTGAGTGGTCCCCATAATATTAACCTTATGAGCGAACTTGGGGTAGAAGATGCGATCGATTATCAAAACGATGATTTTAAGAAAAAACTTGGTCAGTATGATGTGATACTTGCAGTTAATGGCCATGAAAAATTAAAGACATATAAAAAAATGCTAGATAAGCATGGTCGTTTAGTTGTTATCGGTGGATCAATTTCACAAATCATTAAAGCGATGCTATTTGGTAAGTTTTTATCGATGGGTCATAAAAAAATAGTGTTATTAAAGAGTAAAACAAATCAAAAAGATTTAGCATTTTTAGCTGAACTTGTCAAGAATAAGCATATAATCTCTGTCATTGACAAGAATGTCAAACTTGATGAAGCAATTTCATCATTTGATGAGATCTCAAAAGTTCATGCTAAAGGGAAAGTCATTATAGAAAATAGCTGATTCGTATTATACGCATAAACTTAAACATCTAAAAAAATAAAGGCTGTAAGGAAATGAGTCATTCTCAATTCACTACAGCCTTTTCATTTGTATTATAAATTTTCCAATTGATTTAAGAATGCTTCAATCGGTTGATTACCAAGAAGTTCGTGCTTTTCATTTATCACAATCTTTGGCACACCTGAAACATTATATTGTTCAGATAAGTTGTAGAAGGTTTGCGCTTCAATCATTTCACCTTCAATATTTGAGTTAAGCATTGCTAAACGATGCGCACTCATAACAGCACCTGGGCAATGTGGACAGCTTAAGGTTACGAAAACTTTAATGTTAACTTTCTTATCAATCTTTTTGATACGTTCAATGACATTTTGGTCAAATCCAAAGTCAACACCTGACATATCAATGATTGCAGATAAGAAAGAATTGATTTCATGACCTGCTGGAATACCGTTAAATTTAACACCGCGATATTGACCTTCGCTATCAAGCATCACAAAGCTTGGTGTCAATGTGATTCCATATAAATCTGTTTCTCTAATATCTTCATATAAGTCTTTTTCAACAAATGTTATTTTGTCATTAAGACTTGAAATTTCTTTGAGTAATTGTCTTGTTTCAGTGCATGTTTCACAAGGACTTTCTTGTGTAAAAAGAACAAGTGTTACTTTTTCTTTCATGGGAGCTAAAAACTCTCTAATTTGATTTTGTAAATCTGCGTTTAATAATGTTTGCATTACGTTATTCTCCTTTATATGTGTGATTTAAATACTGTGTGATTGCTAATGCAGCTTTTGCACCTTCTGCTGCGGATATAATAATTTGTTTGTAGGGTTGGTCTGTGACATCACCAGCAGCATAAAGCCCTGGAACTGAAGTCTTTTGATTGTTATCTACGATGATTTCACCTTTTTCATTGGCTGCAACTAAATGTTTGACAAGATGACTGTTGGGTACAGTACCAATTTCAATAAATAACCCATCAGCAACGATTTTAAATGTTTTACCTGTGGTCTTGTCTAATACGTCGATGCCATTCATTTTGTCATCACCATAGATGTTTAAAATTTGTGTATTAAGGTGTACATCTAAATGTTCAATCTTTTTGTGTTTATCTAAGAGGATCTGATCAGCACGCCATTGACTGCGGTGTACAACCGTAATTTTTCTTGCCCAAGGTACAAGATCTAACACTGCTTCAGCTGCGCTATTTCCACCACCAGCAACGATGACATGTTTACCCTTGAAAAAGGGTGCATCACAGGTTGTACAATAGGATACACCTTTGTTTGCATAAGTCATTTCACCATCAACATTGAGTTTTCTTGGTGCGCCACCAGTCGCAATCAAAACGGTCTTAGATCTGAGTTGTTTACCATCAGATAGAAGAAGTTGAAAATCGTGATCTTTCTTTTCAATGGATGTGATTTTTAAGTGCTTTAAGATGGGGATTTCTAAATGATTAATGTGTGATAAAAATTGATCTGATAATGCTTTACCTTCGATATCCTGGTAACCTAGGTAATTATCAACAGTTGAGGTGTTATGTAACTGTCCACCAATCTCATAAGAGATTATACCTACTTTTAAACCTTTTCTTTTGGCGTAAAGACCAGCATTAAGACCTGCAGGTCCGCCACCAACGATGATTAAATCCCAAAAACTTTGGTCTTCAAACATCGATCTTTCTGACGTTTTTTCTACATTGAAACTAAACATACGTCCTCCTTCATTTGATGCCTTTAACAACAAGATTAATCGCATCTTCGATGTTGTTTAAGTCAATATCATTTTGTTCTTGAATGGTTTGAATCAAATTAGATGTTGTCAAGATACCGATTGCTGTGTCAATAGAAGAACGAATCGCTTTGAGTTGTGTTAATAAATCCATACAACTTGATTCTGAATCCATCATCGATAAAACACCCTGCATTTGGCCTTGTGCACGTTTGATTCTGTTTTTTAAAGAGATATCACATTTCATAGGTACCCCTCCTTTTTTATCCGTAACTATGATACCCCATGGGGTATTTAAAATCAAGTGATTTACTTACTTTTTATCATTTTATGTTTTTGATATAAAGATATATCTAAACATGAGTCACATATTTTTTAATTATAATAAAAAAACATCAAACGTCTAAGGTCTGATGTTTATGTTGTTTTAGAGATGATTGATCACTGACTAAGATTCAAAGGATCGAATCCATTTCTTAATGACTAATGATTAAACCCTGTTGCATTATTAAAACTCTCAGAATGAATCATTTCAGATGTTATTTCAACTGTACCACTTGCGACAGCATAGTAGAATGCATATTGTCGGATTTCTAGCGCATCTATAGTGAGATTTTTAAACTTAGAAAAGGCAAATGCATAAGGATGAATATATATAATGTTACTCGGTATATGTAAATCATTAAACTCTCTACCATAAAATGCATCAGCACCAATCGATTTAAACATGGAAAAATCTTCCATGAAGCTTTCACCAATCACCACTTGGAATCCTGTATCATCTCCCTTTGCTAAAGCATGATTAATGATTGTGTAGTTCTCATTTGACTCACTTACTGTTTGTCTATTCATCGGTGAGAATCGAAAAGCTCTTGGATTAATCGATTTTAAATCATTATAATGAACATCATTTAATAAAGGATTATAGCCAAATGCGTCTTCACCCAATATAATTTCTGGATGATTGAATGAGACTTCTGTTAATAGCATATTTTCCCAAAAAGCACCCTCTTGTATGACCATTTGACTATTGAGTGTTAGTGTTGTTAGACCTGATCCATGAAACGCAAGTTCACCAATCTCAATTAAACTTTCTGGAAATGATATTTCTCTTAAATTAGTAGTCCCTTCAAAAGCAGATGGTCCAATCGATACTAACGATTGAGGTAATTCAATACTTTCAAGATTCACTACACCACTAAACATGCCATAGGGTATGGTTTCTATTCCTTCTTCAAAAGTGACGGAAGTTATACCAGCTTGATAAAATGCAAGAGCTCCAATCTCAATGTCTTTAATGTGAACAACACCATCAAATTGAACTTGTGCAAATGCTCCTTCACCAATGTAAGTTAAATTTTCAGGCAAATTTATCAGTGCACCATAATTACTGGAAAATGCATGATCACCTACATAGACTAAACTGTCAGGTAATTGAGCATTGAGAATACCGTTTGATTCAAATGCAAATTCTTCAATATGTGTGATACCTTCTTCAATAACAAGTGTATCAATGGGTAAATGTTTTGGTGGAATACCAAAGAAACTTTCACCTTGGATAAAAGCATAGCTCATAACTCTTGTCACCGGAATGCCTTCATGCATACTCGGAATCGTCACATGTTGCACAAATCCACCACTAAAACCTGTGACTCCATAGGTGTTATCTTCCAAAAGTCTAAACTCCAAATATGTGTGGGGATCAGTTTCATTCGTATATTTTGTAGTACAACCGTTCAGTATTAAAACAAAAAGTAGTGCATAAACAAGCAAGAATCCTTTTTTCGTATATTTTCTCATCCCATATTAGATAAAACGGTTCATTCGTTTTACCTTTCCCCCTCATCCATCGTTATGTACTATATCTCATATTATACACAAATAAATCAAAATAGTAAAAAATAATTAAAAATAATGAAAAAAAGAAGATGTTTGATACGATGCGGATTTGTTTCAACTGTTTATCTATGTTTTGTATCTATTCTAATTATTCAACGTATATTGTTTTATGTAAGCATAATTGATAAAAGCAGGTGAAACCATATCTATATATGACATGAATGTATATCTTAATGCTTGAATGATGTAAGAAAATGTAAATGTTTGATCTTTAAGAAGCTATGTTATAATTCTTCTAAGAGGTGAAGAAATTGAAAAAACAACTACCAAAGCGTCATGAACTTGATGTTAAACACACATGGGACATGACCAATCTATTTAAAAATGAAACTTTATACTTAGAAGCATTTGATTTATTGGAAAAAGATGTTGATTTATTTTGTATGACTTATGAAACAAAACTTAACACAGCCGAGATCATTAATGATGCGATTACATTCTTTCAAGATATGCAAGGAAGCATTTCACGTATTAGTGCGTATGGATCACTCCAATCAAGCACTGACTCCATATCCGAGGAAAATCAGATGCGTCAAGGGAAAGCAATGATCCGCTTCCAAACGATTTCAAAAAAAATGTCATTTTTTATCAATGAATTAAAACTTATCGATGATGAATTATTACTTAAAGCAGCATCATTGAACCATGACAATAGTTATTTTCTAAAAGAAATTGTTGAAGATAAGAAGTACGCATTAATTCCTGAAGTTGAAAAAACACTCGTAGCCTTATCACCGGTACTTAATGCATCCTACATGAACTATAACCGTTTTAAACTCGCTGATATGAAGTTCAACGATTTTACAGTGGATGGGAAAACATATCCCGATTCATTCACCTTATTTGAAAATGAGTATAGTCATGAACTCAATACTCAAGTTAGACGAACTGCACATGAAACCTTCTATCAAAAACTTGCTGAATATCAACATGGTTTTGCAAGTAATTATCAAGCACATGTCCAAAAAGAGAAAATCATGTCTGAACTTAGAGGGTATTCCAATGTATTTGATTACTTACTCTATGACCAAAAAGTAACCAAAGATTTTATGGATCGTCAGATTGATTTAATTATGGAAAAATTAGCACCTGCGATGAGACGCTATGCAAACTTACTTAAAGAAATTCATGGTCTAGATAAGATGACCTATGCTGATTTAAAGATCCCAGTAGATCCTACTTTTGAACCCCATGTGACGATTGACGAATCAAAGGCGTTATTAATGGAAGGTTTATCTGTACTCGGTTCAGAGTATAATCAAATAGTTAGAAGATCTTTTGATGAAAGATGGATTGATTTCCCACAAAATCAAGGAAAATCCACAGGCGGATTTTGCTCATCACCTTACGGAGCTTCATCTTATATCTTAATCAATTGGAATGGACAAATGGATGAAGTCATGGTCTTAGCACATGAAATTGGACATGCAGGTCATTTTCAATACGCAAATAGTCATCAAAAATCCTTGAACACAAGACCTTCGATGTATTTCATTGAAGCACCATCGACTACCAATGAACTTCTTATGGCAAATCACTTAATCAAAAAAGTGAAGACAAATAGAGAAAAAACATGGATTAAATCTGTCATGATTTCAAGAACGTATTACCATAATTTCGTCACGCATTTACTTGAAGCGGCATTCCAAAGAGAAGTTTATCAAAGAGTTGATCAAAAACAACCTCTTTCTGCACATGTACTTAACAATCTCAAATTGGGTGTCTTAAAGAAATTCTGGGGAGACTCTGTTGAAATTCCTGATTGGGCTGGACTTACTTGGATGAGACAACCACATTACTTTATGGGATTATACCCTTATACATATTCTGCTGGTTTAACTTTAGGAACGAAGGTTTCAAGACTGATTGAAGATCAAAAGATCAAACCTGAAGAGTGGATTGAAGTTTTAAAAGCTGGCGGTACAAAAACACCACTCGAACTTGCAAAAATGGTTGGTGTTGATTTAACTACAGATCAGACCTTAATCGAAGTCATTGAAGAAGTGACATCGCTGATTGATGATATTATTGCTGATAAGTTAGTCGCTAGATCTAAATTATAGCCTTGTTAAAGATGTAAAAGGTTTGAGTTTATCTCAAGCCTTTTTAACTTAGAACTTTCCATAAGAGAAACTTAAGGATTGTTTTTCGTTGAACAAGTTCTAAATAAAGTAGTTCATGATAAAATAAGAATGAATCACGTGTACCAAGAGAAGAGGTATTTTATGGCAAAATCATATGAAACATTTGAAAAGAAACAACTTATAGATCGTATTCATTATTTAGAGACTCAATTGGAGCATCTTTTCAAAGAAAACGATCAAGAAATGTTTGTTAGTTTTCCATGGGCAGGTAATCTCGGTCAATGGTATTGGTTTTATGATACAAACAAAGTGACTTTTAATGATAAGAAAGTATCTTCTTTAGGCTATGATCCAAATGTTGTAGGTACCGTTGGGTTTGAATTTTTCACATCTAAACTCCATCCAGATGATTACGAATCTGTCATGCAACACATGAGGAATCATTTAAAAGGAATTACTGAAGCTTATGAAGTCGAATACCGTATTCAGCATAAAGATGGTCATTATCTTTGGTATTATGATCGTGGTGTAGTTACTAAACGTGATGAAAAGGGTATGCCAATCGTTTTACAAGGCATTGTTTTTGATATCACAGAAACAAAAAAGATTGAAGATCGTCTACGTTTCTTATCAGAAAGAGATGCACTCACCAATTTTTTTAATCGTCGAACATTCTTTGAAGAATTAGAAAAATTAACTCAACTTGAAAAGATACCCTTTTCTCTCATCATGTTTGATGTAGACCATTTTAAGAAAATTAATGATCATCATGGGCATCTCATCGGTGATGAAGTCTTAAGACGCCTTGGTGCATATATCTTATCTCACAAGCATGAATCAGATCACGCATATCGTTATGGTGGAGAAGAATTTTTCTTAATCCTAAATCAAAAAACATTAGAAGAAGCTATACAGATAGCTAAAGAACTTCACCAAGGCATTTCAACGATTAAGATGCCTCTCATCGGCCATATGACTGTCAGTATGGGTGTTGCACATCATCAACAAAATGAATCTATCGATGATCTTGTAAAGCGCGTTGATGACCTCATGTATGAAGCTAAACGAAGTGGCAGAAACACGATAAAATTTGAAGAATAAGCATAAAAAAAAGACAAGTTGATGAAAACTTGTTTTTTACTTAAACATGTATAAAATTGTGAACGATTTTGATTTCTTTTTTCATTCGTTATGCTATAATATTGACTGGGCAAAAGGAGATGAGTCTGATGCAAGTAATGGGTCGCAATTACAAGGGTAAACATTTAAAGAAGAACCAATTAAAGAAAGCGAAGATGGCTGGTAAGAAAGTTATCCGCAATAAGATTGCTAAAAACGCATAAAAAAGACTTCGGTCTTTTTTTATTTTATGACACTTAGTGATTTGAGTGCTTCACCTTCAAGTCTAAAGGTGATCCAATCAGACATTGGTTTCGCCCCTAAACTTTGATAAAACTTGATGGAAGGTTCATTCCAGTTTAAACACATCCAATCAAAACGTTCACAAGATCTTTCAACTGCTAGTTTAGCGAGGTATTTAAACATCAGTTTGCCATAACCTTGATGTCGATACTCATTATCAATAAAAAGATCTTCTAAATAAAGATTTGCTTTACCTAAAAAGGTTGAATAATTATGGAAGAATAATGCAAAACCGATAGGCTTTTGATCAACTTCAGCAATCACCACCTCAGCTTGTTTTAAATCAAAAAGTGAATGTTCTAAAGAAACTTTCGTAGCAGTCATGATATGTTCTAACTTTTCATAGACTGCAAGTTTATAAATAAATGAATAGATCAGGTCAATATCATTTTTCGTTGTTTGTCTAATTTGGAAATGCTTATCTTCTGTTTGGTATACGATCATGGTGTTTCTCCCTTGCTCTTTTATCTCTATGTTTATTGTATCAAATGTTCGTACAAGTCGTATAAATTTTATGTTATAATGCACAAGAAGGATGTGTAAACATGATCGTTTTAGTCGGTGCAAGTGCTTCAGGGAAAACAGAACTTGCCAAACAACTTTATCAATATTATGGTTATACAAAATGTATAACCACAACAACAAGAGAACCACGAATGAATGAAGTTGATGGTGTTGACTATCACTTTTTAACAAAGCAATCATTCGAAAATTTAATTGAAAAAAATGCCTTTTACGAAGTGACTCACTATAACGGATATTTATATGGCATTCAAAAGAAAGATGTTAACAATCAAGGTGTGATTATTGTTGATCCACATGGCGCAAACGTCTTAGTTGAAAAAGCTAAAAAAGATGTTTTTGTTGTCTTTGTTGAAACT
>MIDA01000062.1 GCA_001830045.1 Tenericutes bacterium RIFOXYA12_FULL_35_10
AACAAAAGATATTACACTTTATAATCGTTATATCATTATTAGAAGAGGTAAGAAAAAATACGCAATGATTCGTTTTGTTGCATAAAGGAGCACCTATGGACATCCTACTTTATAACCCACTCTCACGCAATGGCAAACATGAAAAGTTTATTGAGAAGATTATTCATTCATTAAAAAAAGAAGGAAGACCTGTCGTTAGTTACAGCATCCTCGCCATCGAAGATGTTGATAGTTTTGTTGCTGGTTGTAATGAGGATGATCGCATTATCATCGTTGGTGGTGATGGTACGATTAACCATTTGGCAAATCGGATTTACCATTTAGATTTCACACAAGGTTTATGTATGTATCAAGCTGGTACTGGAAATGATTTTATTAGATCGCTTAAGACAAAAGAAAAAGTTGTTCACATTAAGCCTTATATTAAATCGCTACCCACAGTTTCATTCCAAGATAAAACACGTTATTTTTTAAATGGTGCTGGTGCTGGTTTAGACGGTTATATTGGTCATTTGGTCAATCATTCAAAGTATAAGAAAAATAAATTAAACTATTTTAGACACGCATTTGAAGGTTTTGCAAAGTTTAAACCAATTGCTGCAACGATCACTATGGATGGAAATACGTGGAGAGAAGAAAAACTGTGGTTTGCGAGTATGATGCACAGTGCATATTATGGTGGTGGCATGAAAATCGCTCCACAAGCGAAACGTTCTGAAAAAGATATTCATTTAGTTGTTGTTAAAGATATACCCAAATGGCTACTCATTTTAATCTTTCCAACAATCTATCTCGGATGGCATACCATCTTTAAACGTTTTGTAAAAATAGTAAAAGGCCAAGAAGTCAAGATTGATTTTGATAAACCAACCTATCTTCAAATTGATGGTGATGTTGAATATCCCATTGAACATTTTGAAGTCAATGCTGCAAAATAAAAAGGAGAAAATTTCTCCTTTTTTTATTTGATGCGTCCTAATCCGATTTTCTTATAAACCTTTTGAATTTTTCTTCCAGCAATAAATCTTGCACGATCAGCACCTTGGTTTAAGATCTCATCTAATTTTGTGTCATTAATGATTTGGAAGTAGCGTTGTTGAATCGGTCTTATCGCATCAATGACAACTTCTGCTAAATCAGCTTTAAAGGTTGCGTAATTTGAATCTTTATATTTTTCTTCAAGTTCTTTAATCGAATAGTCGGTTAATGATGCATAGATTTGTAAAAGATTTGAAATACCTGCTTTCTTTTTAGGATCAAATTTAATCTTACCATCTGAATCTGTAACAGCACTCTTAATCTTGTTTCTGATTACTTGTAAATCATCAAGAAGAAGAATGTATGATTTTGGATTATCATCTGATTTAGACATCTTTTTTTCAGGATCAGTTAAACTCTTAATTCGTGCTCCTGTTTTAGGGTAAAAACCTTCTGGAACAACGAATGTTTCACCATAGGCATTATTAAAACGTGTAGCAAGATCTCGTGTGAGTTCTAAATGTTGTTTCTGATCGTCTCCGATGGGGACGAGATGTGCATCGTAGAGTAGAATATCAGCAGCCATCAGTGCAGGATATGTTAATAGTGATGTTCGAATACCTTCGGTTTGTTTACCTTTTTTATCTTTATATTGTGTCATTCTTTCCATTTCACCCACATAAGCTGTCGATTCCATGATGTAGCCTAAAGCACTATGCTCTAAAACTTCAGATTGAACAAATAAATTCACTTTTTCAGGGTCAAGACCGCATGCTAAATATAAAGCAGCTACACTTCTGATATTTTTCTTTAGTTCCTGACGATCTTGTGGGGTTGTAATCGCATGCAGGTCAGCAATAAAAATGAAGAATTCGGTATCTTCTAATTCATCTTGAAGTTTAACGAACTGTCTTAATGCACCGATATAATTCCCTAATGTTAATTTACCAGTGGGTTGAATACCAGAGACAAGTGTTTTACGCTTAGTAGCTTTCACCTGTAAGTTAATGGGTAATTGTACTTCATCTGATGTTTTTGTTTGAATGGTTGTTGATGTTGCCATATGTCATTCCTCCTTTGAAATAAAAAAACGTCCCTAGATTGATATCTAAGGACGTTTACACGCGGTGCCACCTTAGTTCTAAGTTACAAAACTTAGCCCTCTTTGTCGTTAAAGCCGACTGACTTTATGCTCAAAGGTCCCACATGATCATCTGATTATTTTCGGCTTTCACCATCCCGAATCGCTTGTTATAACTTAAGATGAACACTTATATCCTTATCAACGCACATTCATATTATACATGACAAAGACTTATTCTTCAAGTACCTTCTCAAGTTGATCAACTAAACTTTCAAATCTGTTAATGACAGCCATGAATGTTTCTTTGTTTGTTAAATCTGCACCAGCTTTAGCAGCTTGGTTGACTGGATAATCTGATCCGCCAGATTTAAGTAATCCAACATAGTTTTCCATCGCTTTGGGTACACCTTGTTTGACATTGGCATAAATCTTTAATGAAGCACTGTATGATGTTGCATATTGATACACATAAAATGGTGTGTAGTAAAGATGTGGGATATAAGCCCAAACATATTCTTTTCCATTTTCTTCAGTAATATCTAAATCATAGTAGTGTTTATAAAGATCAATCATAATTTTAGATAAGGATTGGTAAGTAATAGGTACACCTTTCTCAACAAGTTTATTGGCTTCATATTCATATGTTGCAAATAAAGTTTGACGGAAGAAGGTTGCCATAATGCCATCAATCGCTGTTTCTAATAAGTCGATCTTCTGTTCTTTGGTTGTTGATTTTGAAATCAGATAATCAAGTAGAATATGCTCATTGAATGTAGATGCGATTTCTGCAACAAATATTGTATAATCTGCGATTGCCATCGGTTGGTTTTCATTAGAGAAAATGGTGTGTGCAGAGTGTCCTGCTTCGTGTGCGAGTGTAAAAACTGAATCTAGAGTATCATCATGATTAAGTAAAATAAATGGATGAAACCCATAAAGACCAGAAGAATAAGCACCTGTACGTTTACCATCTTGTGGGTAAGCATCAACAAAGCCATCTTTTAATGCATCTTTTTGATGAGAAACAAACTCATCACTAAAGCCTTTAATCGCTTCAAAGAATATATTTCTTGCAGTTTCAAAAGGATATTTTGTATCATCTTTTGCTAACTTCATGAAACGGTCATACGTGTGATACTTTTCAAGTTTTAAATGCTTTTTACGTAACGCAATATAACGTTTAATCAGTGATGTATTTTCATAAGCAACATCTTTTAAGTTGTGGAAAACAGATGTTGGAATGTTATTTCTAAATAAAGCAGCATCAAGCGCACTTTCGTAATTTCTTGATTTATAACTTGCAGCCATTTGTTGTAAAACTAAATTATAAGTGCTTGCAAATGCAGCTTTATTATCTTTATAACGCTTAAATGCAGCTTCAAAAATAAGTTTACGATCTTCAGCTTTGGGTGTTTCAGCAAGCATTGCTCTGTAGTTTGACTGTGTTATAGTTACTTCCTTACCATCAGATAACGTAATCTTTTCATCGCTACGATCGATAATCGCGAGCGCTTGATAAAGTGATGATGGAACACTACGTGATGTTCCAAAATTAGCTAAAATAGTTTCTTGATCTTCAGATAAAACATGCTTTTGTTGTAAAAACAGTTTTTCCATTTCGAACTTATGTGTTCTTAAAAAGTCATCAGAATCAATAAAAGACATGACTTTTTCTTCACCCATACGAATAAGTTCAGGTGAAACATAAGACGTTTTTTGACCAAGTTCTGAGAAAAGCAACATCAATTGTTGATTTTTAGCAGACTTAACGGTATCTTTTAAATTCAAATCTGAAGATAGATGAATGTATCCATAAAGGCGATACATCAATTTGGTTGTTTCTTCCTCAGCTACATAAAAAGCTCTAAATGATTCAAGATTTGAAAGTTTACCTTTAAAAGATGCTAATTCTTCAATCTTTGGAGGTAATTTCTTTAAATCCTCTTCCCAAACTTCAATACTTGGGTAAAAAACAGATAAATTCCAGGTTGACATGAATGTATAATTCCTTTCAGTTTAGCGTTAGTTCTATTATAACGCACATCGGTATTTATAAAAAGAAACTGGTCTAAAATTGTGTAAAATGATAGGAAAAGTCTAAATCAATGTTGTAATTAAGGACGAATAATTATATAATTAAGCAGCAGGGAAATATCCCCAACCAAGAACACAATAGTGCTATAGGCTAAAACCTATGCTCCAAGAGGAGGAAGACAATGATTACAATTTTTACAACACCCAGTTGTTCATCTTGTCGAAAAGCGAAAAAGTGGCTTGATGATCATAAGATATCTTATGAGGAGAAAAATCTATTTAATCAACGCATTACAGAAGAAGACATCGATCGGATGTTAGAAAATGCGGAAAATGGATTTGAAGACATCATTTCAACACGCTCGAAGATTTTTAAGGAACAATCACTTGACGTCGAAGATATGAAGATCAGTGAATTAAAGGAATTCATTATCAACAATCCGTCAGTATTAAAAAGACCTATCATGATTGATGGGGATAAGCTTCAAGTTGGATATAACGATGAAGAAATAAGAGTCTTTATTCCAAAACGCTTACGCGAACTCATTATGTGTGTCGACTGTCCACAAGGTGAATTCTGTGATTATCAAAGTGCTTTAAAACGGTATTTTGAAGAAATCAAAAAAGAAATTAACGCAACACATTAAAAAAGGAACTTCTCGGAAGTTCCTTTTTATTTGTTATTAATGAATGTGTTAACTTTATTTTACAGTTCTTAATTTATAGTATGTGAAATAACCTAAACCAGAAGATCCTGCAACAAGCATTAATGTTAAGACAAAGACTGTTCTAACAACGGGAGCTTGTGAAGAGATCACATGTATATCGCCATTAAGAATTCCAGTATTATCTAAGTGAAGACCGAAGAAGACAGACATTAAAATCGTTGCTGCGAGTAAGAATGCATTTTCTTCGAAGAACCAACCTACCCAAAGAATAATGGTTGGAATTAAGAAATAATAAAACGGTGGCATTGCGAACGAACCATATGCGCGGAACCACGGCATGGTGCGAATCACGAGTGAGAGTATCAAAAGTATGGTTACAGTCAAAGCGGTAATAAAGTATAATAGGTTACGTTCTTTCATTAGGCCCTCCATCGAAACATTTATTTACATATTATATTATATGTTTTAACAAAGGTATTGTCAATGTTATATCGTGTATAATGGCTTCATTTCGTGAAAAAAAGGAGTTTGAGAGCTTTGATTTACGAAACTTTGTTCATTTTCTGAAACGTGATTAAAAAAAGAGCACTCCGATATGGAATGCTCACGATTTATCTTCTGCACATAAAGGCACGTTCAGACTTTCTTCTTGTAGGCGTTTGTTCAATTTGATAATCATTTAAGAATTTTTCAAATAGCTTTTGACCTTGGTGATATTCATTGACTTCATATTCAACTTCATAATCAGTGACATTACAATAATCACAACGATCTAAGAAGAGAGTTCCACCTTCATAAGGGGTACTTACTCTATAGTTATCTAGAGATACTTTGAATGTAACAAAATAATCGAGTTCATCAAAGAAATCCTTTGTATAAAAACCATTGGCAATCATGTCTTTTGCTTGATCTGGTTGCAATAGGACATGAGACTCAAATGCTCCTTGTTCGCTTTGACTTTTTAAAGTGACTTTAAAATGGTTATCACCTTTTTGTCTGATGCGTAAAACAACTTTTAGCTGATTAAGCTTATAATCATCAGTATCAAAATAATGATTGATTTGTTTGAAAATGTTGTTCTCCAATTTGAACTGTTTCAGTAACTCATGGTACTTTTCAGAAGTCACACCTGTTTTAAATTCAATTTCAATATTTTTGGTCATGAACATCACCTTCTTATATTTTCTTGGCTTAATCTCTATGCCTCTTATATTATATCAAAACACCTCCCTAAAGGGAAGGAAAAACGTTTACATTTATGAACACGGTTTCATTATATTTGCTTTTACGTATAGTAATGGTAAAATAAAGACGATGAAAAAATCAATTCAAGGAGGAATTATAAAATATGGCAATTCGCGTAGCAATTAATGGCTTCGGCCGCATTGGACGTCTCGCATTTAGATTAATGTCAGATGATTCAAGATTTAACGTTGTTGGTATCAACGATTTGACAGATGCTGAAACATTAGCATACTTGACAAAGTATGATACAGCTCAAGGACCATTCAAGACAGATTCAGTTTCATTTGAAGGTTCTAATTTAATCGTCGATGGTAAAGTTATTCCTATCTTCGCAGAAAAAGATCCAAAAAACTTACCATGGGGCAAACTCAATGTTGATGTTGTCTTAGAATGTACAGGTTTATTTACAGATGAAGTTAAAGCTGGATGGCATTTAGAAGCAGGCGCTAAGAAAGTTGTTATTTCTGCACCAGCAACTGGTAACGTGAAGACAATCGTGTTCAACGTTAATGATAATACATTAGATGGAACAGAAGATATTATCTCTGGTGCATCATGTACGACAAACTGTTTAGCTCCAATCGCTAAAGTCTTAGATGACAATTTTGGTATCGTTGGTGGTTTCATGACAACAGTTCATGCATACACAAATGACCAATCTTTAATGGACCAACCTCATAAGAAAGGTATCCTTTCAAGAAGAGGAAGAGCTGCAGCAGCAAGTATTATTCCATCTTCAACGGGTGCTGCAAAAGCAATCGGTTTAGTTTTACCACAACTTAAAGGTAAACTTGATGGTACTGCATTACGCGTTCCAACAATCACTGGTTCAGTTGTTGACTTAACTGTTGAAGTTAAGAAGCACACAACTTTAGAAGAAATCGATGCAGCATTTAAGAAAGCAGCAAACGAAACACTTTGCTACATGGCTGATCCAATCGTTTCTTCAGACGTTATTGGTACACATTTCGGTTCAGTATACGATGCAAACACAACACAAATCGTTAACTATGGCGATCGTCAATTAGTTAAGGTTATGTCATGGTATGACAACGAAATGAGCTATACTGCACAGTTGATTAGAACTGTTGGTAAATTAGCAAGTTTAATTAAGTAAAAATTAAATTTAAACTAATAAAACGCGAAAGTCATGATATTTTCGCGTTTTTTTATTTGATTTTAACATATTGGTAAAGATTATGCTAATTCTTAAGAAAATATTAACTTATTTGTTGACAGTAAGGCAATGGCATTGTATAATATAGAGGAAAATTATGTAAATAACTTTCAAAAGCTTTTCAATATGTTTAAAGGGCAAAACTAGGGAAACCTAGTGACGCAAAGCTATAGGGCCCGTAACGGGTAGCCAGTTGTCATATGAAACAGCCATTCAAATGGACTGCGATTTCAGTGTTGACAACAGGCAATTTTTTATTAAAAGCACAAGTCAACACATCTCAGTGTTGACTTTTTGTTTTACCAAGAAGGGAAGTGAGATCCTTGAACACTGGTAAAAAGATTGTTCCACTCGTGATTATTTTGATGTTAGTGATTGCACTTGGATTTACATCAACTGCTGCATTCGCTTACTGGCAAGATGTTTCAAGAGTAGGTAACGTCGTTATCAGATTTGATGGTGAAGATGCTAATTTAATCGTTCAAGAAGTATCTGGTGAATTCACAGGTAGGCTTGTTCCCGAAGGATACATTTTCTTCGATGGTGAAGTGGACGAAGTTGTATTCGAATATGATGTCAGTATTGATAAGCCTTTGGTTCAGACGATGAATCTGATTGTAGAAGCTGTCAATGTTAAAATTGGAGAAACAACGGACTACGGACACTTAGTCGATATTCAAGTAGGATTAGAAAAGAATCGATTTGAATATGAACTATTTAATAGTGTTGTCACTGTTAGGATTGTGGTTAAATTGATTGAACCTATCGATGAAGCTGAAGCGATAGCAAGAGGATTGGATTTAAGTTTAGTGAACGTGACCGATTCACAAGCAGCATATGATTTTATTAAAGGTCAAACGATTAGTTTTGATATCAACTTTAGTGTAACTCCAAGAGTTGTTACGGAATAAAGATTAAAAATATAAAAAATAAAAAGAAAAAACAAGGAGAAAAAGTATGAAAAAAAGAGGTTTAGTTATTGGTTTATTAATTATGTTAGCAGTTATTACATCAGGTTTCACTTATGCATTCTGGGCAGCTGGTGTTAATGGTCCTGATGCACAAGTAGCAGATGGTACAATTAATGTTGGTACAGGGGAAACAGTGGACACATCCATTACATTAACAGGTGATGCATTTACTGGTGGTAATTTAGTTCCTGCAACATTCGCAGGAGATGGCGATGTTGAATCCGTTTCCATTCCATTAACTGTATTATGGGCAGCTGATGACGCACTCGGAGCACTTGATGGTTCTACAACAACTGGTACATTATCAATTACAATCACAGTCACTGCAACAAAGAATTCAGTAGCAGTTGATCAAGGTATTGTTGATGCTTTAGTCAATGTAGTTGCTGCAGGTGGAAATGCTTCATCAATCACTTTAGGTGCAACAGCAATTAGCTTAGGTTACACTGTAACTTTAGATGAACCAGCTGACTTAGCTACTTATAATGCAATTGCAGGTGCAGTTATTACGATTACATTCTCAATTGATGTTATTAACCCAGTTACTGCTTAATAAATAAGAGTAAATAAAGAGCGGTTGCTAGACCGCTTTTCGTTCTTGGAGGTGAGAAAATGAAAACTAAATATTTAAGACTAAGTATAGCCTTTTTATTGGTTTCTTTTTTCACGTTCACAATTTCTTCGACATTCGCTTTTTGGGCTAATGATCTTATTGTCTTAGAAGATGTTACTTTAGTTGAAGTACCTATCGGTGAATGGGGTCTAACAGCTGGAGCACCAGAAGGTATTCCTGAATACGTTCTAGGGGCAACTTACTCTACAGGAGATTATGTTTGGTGGGAAGGTAAGATTTATCAAATCGTAGGTGGCGGATATGCATCTGCACCACCTCCTTCAACAGCATCATATGGACCATTTAATGAGATTACACATCTTTACCAAGCAACAAATACGTACGAAGTAGATGATGTCGTACTTTATAACAATTCATTTTATCGCGTGATTAACTCAGGTATTGCTAACAGCAGTACACCAGGCACGAATGGTGCAGGCTGGTTTGATATGCATTCGATTGAATGGTCAACTGGTCAAACTTATGTTCAAGGCGACTATGTTTTATATAATAATAAAATTTGGCAAGCTGCTGTTGGTTATTCACTGAATACTAATGCCCCAGGCACATCACTCCATTGGAAACAATATGGTTCGATTGAGTGGAACCCATATTTCACGGGTTATGCGCAAAATGATCATGTGACGTATAATGGTCAACTTTATTATGCTGCGCTCAGTTATGGATTCTCGGATACACCAGGTACAAGTGGTACATGGCGACTTGCAGGAACCATCGAGTGGAGTTTTTACGGAATTTATGTGAAAAATGATGTTGTTTCATACAATGGAAGTTTTTATAAAGCTAAGTTTTACACAACGGGTAATACACCAGGATCACACAATTCTTGGCAGCTT
>MIDA01000063.1 GCA_001830045.1 Tenericutes bacterium RIFOXYA12_FULL_35_10
ACTAGATCACTAGGAAGACTATTCAGTGTTCCTTTAGTCACGTAAACATGTTCAATTGCCCCATATTTTAAAAGCATTTTCAAACCTACAATGTGATCATGATGTTCATGCGTAATGAGGAGTGATTTGACATCAAAAATGTTCTCTTGATACGCTTCCATCTTCTGTTTAATTTTTTGATAAGAAATGCCAGCGTCGATGAAGAGTTTTACATGTCCTACTTTTAAGTAGGCTATATTCCCTTTTGAGCCGCTGGCAAGCACAAATATTTCCATTTCACTTCACCTTCTTTTATCTTATCATAAAAATGTGTGAGATTTACGAATAAAATGAAAGTGGTTGCATAAGGCCGTAAAAAATGCTATATTATACTTGCTTGTATGAAATACATTGAAGGAGTGAACACAATGAATCAAACCAAAACACTAAGAAAACTTGCAATTTTTGTGCTAATTTTTGCAGGTCTACTTACGTTAGCCGCTTGTAACAGTGGTGAGAAAACTCCTTACGGTAGCATCTCTGATGACGCATATCTGACGATTGGTGACATCACCGTAACGGAAAAGGAATTATACGATCAATTGCGTATGCAAGGTGCTTCAGTTTTAGCAACGATGATCGACGAACAAATCTTTGCAGACCAAGTTGATGCCGCAAGAGCATTAATCACTGCAAATGATGAAGAAACAAGTAAGTATCTTGATGAAATCATTAACAACGCGATTCATGGTACATCAGATTTAGAAACACTTGAGAAAAACTATAACGAAAACCCAGAACGCTTTGTACGCAATATCGAACAATTCGTTGACTCACTATATTTACTGGATAACAGTATTAATATAGAAAGTGTAAAAGATAGTATTCTTGCATTAGCTGACACATACGAAAACTATGCAAGCATCCCTCTTCTACTTGAACGTTATATTTTAAGAGTCGCTCAAAAAGCTTATGCAAAAGAGATTTTAGATGAAGAAGTCTTAGATGAAGAAAATGCGAACTACATCTCTGAAGAAAGCTTAGTCAACTATTACAACACTAATTTAGCTGGTCGCTATGATGTCAATGCATTAGTGATTCGTTTCATTAACTTAAACGAAGCCAATGCAGCATTATACCAAGCTTCCATTAAATCAGATTCAAAAGGTTTATGGTACAAGATTCCTGATATCAGAATCACTTCTGGAAATCCAGGTTATGTTGACCTAAACAATGAAACACCTACCGGTAATGGACATATCGTCACCATTTTAAGTGATTTAGGTATTTTATCTAAATTAGGTGTCGATCGTGAAGATCGTTCACAAATTTCTGTGGCAGACTATGAAAATTACTACAAACGTTACGTGATCAGCACAACACGTGAAACAGGTAGACCAGATGAAGCATTAACCGCTGAACAAGTTAAAGCTGAATTCGTTAATATCTATAACATCCTTAACCCAGCAAACAAAGTTGAAGTTGCTGTTGATGGTACAATTGTTGCTCAAGCAGGTTCTGCTTTTGATTCTCTTCTTACTTATGAAGATTTAACAAAGATGAACACAAGCTTAAGAAGCCACGTTTACACAACCTTAACTGCTGAAACACAAATGGATGATCTCTTAGATTTATCCACACAAAAACCATTCTCTTCACGCGTTCAAACATTCGGAAACTCTCGTTATTTAGTTTACAAACTTGATGACGCATCTGATGCTGAAGAAGACATCTTAGTTGAAACAGAAGACGATCCAGATGTTAAAGAGTTTGCTACAACTGAAGCAGCTCAAGCGAAGAGAGATGAAGCATTCGATAAAGTATTCGAAGCTAAATTAACTTCTACTTACATTTCTTCAAAAGTTTCAGAACTTTATGAAGATAAGGAATTAAACATCTATGATAAAGTTGTTCGCGCATTCTATGAACAATCTTATGGTTATGAAGGTTCTACTAAAGATAGAACAGGTGACGTGATCGCAACCATTGATGGTAATGACATCTTAGTTGATGATTTCTATGCTGAACTTGAAAAATCTTATGGTATTAACTTATCCTTAGACCTTGCATCAAACAAAGTTCTTCTCGCTTCTGAAGATTATGCGGTTGAAGAAGATGATATGGATTCTTATAAACAACAATTTGAAGACATCATCAGCCAATTCTCTGCAGATAACTTCGCATCCGCTGGTTTCCCAGCATCCATGGGTCGTGAAAAGTTCTTACTTCTTGCTTTCGGTTCTAAGACCAATGCAGAAGCAATCAACCAACTCTATGTTTACCCAGAATTAAGATCACAATACATGGAAGATATTGAAGCACATTATGGTACACAAGATGTTTCGATTTATGAAAAACTTGCTGCCTTAGCAGAACTTCAATACAATAACTTCAAATCCATTAATGTTAGCCACTTACTCGTTTATTTCGATCAAAATGGCGATGGTACACCTGATAATCCTCAAGAATACCTAGATACACTTGATGCAGCAGCAGTTGCACAAATCAAAGCTGGTTTAGTTGAACTTGTTGAACTTGTCTACGATCGTATTGGTAATTACACAGGTCATGCTGCTGGTTTAACAGCAATCGCAAGCGAATTTAACAATTCAGGACGCATTGAACGTGGTAGTGTTACACCTCCATATGATTATCAAATCGAACAATTATGGTCAGAATATAGAAAACTTGGTTTCTACTTAAAGTTTGAAACAATCTCTTCACAAATCACAAACACATCAAACTTTATCACAGGTTCTTCTGTTTTAGATCCAGTCTTCTACAACCGCGCAATGGCTTTACAAGAACAACTCGTTGCCATTGAAGATGACGATGCTAAGTTCCCACTCTTAGACCTCTATGGTACAGTCATTACTGAAACTGCACTTGATGAAGTGATGAGTGACTTCGGTTGGCATTTAATTCTTGCAACTTCTATGGGTGAAACAACATCTGCAGTCTTCAGCGCAGCTGATGATGAAGATGGTAAATATGTTTCTTCATCTGATGAAACACTTAATGTCTATAACGAAGATTCTGAAACATTGACAGCTTCTCAAATTGAGTTCTACTTAACAGAACAAAAATCTGATGAAGGCGTTGTACTTCCAACCAATGTTCAAACTGCAGTTACAAACTACTTAACTCCAGTTCTTACACGTTATAACAATACCTACATGCAAAGAGAGCTCATCTTCTCACTCGTGAGTGATGTCGACTTTGCAGACGCTAATGGTGCTTCACGTTTTGCAAACATTCGTGAAATCAACTTGCGTCAACTTGATGAATACATGTTATCTGCTGATGGCGTATTTGATCAAAATTATGCTGACTTATACGGTTCATGGTTCACAGTTCTTAAAGCAGGTTTATAAGTAAAATAGATAACGGCTATCCTAAGTGGGTAGCCGTTTTTTTTGATAATGAACTTGACTAAATCTATAATGAATTGAGCGTTATGCAAACTCTAAGAGCTTATTAATTATTGCATTATTTTTTTAATAATCGTATATAACAAATCATATTTGTAATAATTTTGTCTATTAATTAATAAAAAACTTTATCGAATTCAACTTCATTTAATACTTTTTATTGTGATCTTTCATAAGTTATTACGAGTACCATGAACGAGAACTCAGAATTTATAAAACGAAAAAGCACAAATCCCAAAAATATTTGGTCCTTGCACTTTTGTCATTTAGCTTTAATAATAATTTAGTTGTCTATCTCGTTTTACTGTATGCTATAAACGATCGTTTCATTACCAAGTCCATAAATAATGATATGTTCTAATGTTACTTCCAATGATTTAGGAATGATTAATAGATAAAGTGTTGGATTGTCATTTGTGTAGCCTGACAAGGTTTTTAGTACATAGTCTTCAATAAATGTGATATATAACTGGTAAGATGCATCAGAATCATGATGCTCGACATAAACATGATAATCATAAAGTTGTGCATTTAAGTAGACACCAACTGCTCTTTGAAAGGCAAAGACATAATGATTGTCAAAAACAGATTCATCAATCAAGTCTAACACACTACCTGGAAACCAAGTTGCTGATGAATCTTTAAATAAATTATCAAACGTCTGATAATCTGTAATGATTTGATAGTCGCTCTCTAAGTAAGCTTCATTGCCAAAATAGACGAAGTAATTATTTTGGTCTAGCTCAGTGATTTGATAATCATAGTCCAAAATATCTTTCCGATTGATTTCAACAAGGATTTGGTAGTAATCATTGATATAGTTATTCCATGCGTATGTGGTATTTCTTATGGGACTTGAAATCAAAGAAATGGATAGAGATAATTTACCATCTATTAAATCAAAATCTATAAGTTCGAAAAAGGGAGCTTTTGTAGAGTAGACAGGAATTACAAGCAGCGAATGTTCATCAAAAAAGGAAGAATCGTATGTAAATGGGGTATCGTTTGCTTTATGCAATGCGCGATAGTCTTCATAGGAGTTTAAATAGACTGCTTCGCGTATGATAGATAGCATGCTCGAAGCAAAAACACTGTCATAGATATTCTCAGCTACATCCTCTGGAGCCATGTTGACTTTGTCGACATAAGTAACACCGAGCATGGTATAGTTAAAGGTATGAATCGTAATATCAAGTGGTTCTTCTTTCTGACAACTACTTATTAATATGATCATGAAAATGCTGATTATAGTTTTGGTAAGTTTCTTCATATAAAATCCTCCCCTTTGTATGAACTAAAACAATCCCATATATATGAATGAATCCGCGATAAATTAGAGTTAATTAATCATTTTTTATGAATATTGATTATACTTCTCCATTTTAGTTGTTTTTATTATAACATACACTTCAACAGTTTCAATATGTTCGTCTTTCGTTGATGTCTATAATTGAAACTATGAAATATTGACAACCTCTCAAATTGGGTTCAACTTAGTAGAACAAAAATCTGATGAAGTCGTATTTGATCAATATTATGGCGATTTATACGTTTCATAGTTCATAGTTCTTAAAGCAGTTATATAAGTAAATTGGGTAACTACTATCCTAAATGAAATGTTTTTTTAGTTTTTTTGTGATTATTTTAATAGTATAAACTAAATCGGTATTCATTTTAAGATGTTTCAGATTGATATTATACTGCAAAATAAAAGTTATTAAATACTATTAAAGCATTTACGCTTGCATTTTCTTCTCAATTGAAAAAAATCGCTAACTTTAGTAGCAAGTTCAATTCAAGATAAATCATTCTATCATGAATTAAGTCATTTCAGTCTTCTCGAATCATTTAACGAATGTTGTCAAAACGACGAGATAAATCATATAGAATTGTTCAAAATAAGGCGTATAAGCCCTGTTAATATCTTTAGCTTACTGGTAATATATATATATAGCACTTGTAAACATGGTAGTCTATAAAAGAACTAGTTATTTTAATATGCACGGGGAGCAGTATATGTACTTTCATCTTGACTTTCTACTACTGTTGAAATAGTGAGAAATTTAGAAATGAAATGGTTTACAAAGAGCTCTTTTCAAATATAGGTTAAGGTTACTTTATTGATATTGAGCGCTGTTTTGATCCTAGTTATCTTCACGAAAATACTGTTCAAGTTAAGTCTTTGTTTTGTTAATGATTTATTATTAATTCTAATGTGGGTTGTTATGCATTCCTTGAATAATTAACGACGAGATTGGAGTAAAATTTATGACATTTAAATATCACTATTATGAGAATTACTTATTGTATGGTGCTTTGGTTGGATTATTTATTGGCACCATTTTCTTTGTTTTTGCTTTATATCATTTTAGAAGCAATATACGAAATAGCCAAAATAGAACTGTATCTTATTTTGTAATCATACTAATTCTTATTTTTTCGATATACGCTCTCTATGCATCCTCTGTAAATCTTAGATTTGGAATCAACCTACTTTTTGAAGATGAGACCGCGATAGTAGAGCAAACTGGTAGAATTGAAAACATTGAAGAAATGAAACTCATATATGTTCAATATAATGAAGATGGAAAAATAACATGTCAACTAGTAACAATAGATGGTAAGAATTATCTCTTTATTTCAACAGGGGATTTAGAGATTGGAGATTTTGTTAGCGTAAATTATTTACCAAAGAGTAGAATTGTTCTTCAATGGGAACATCTGACTGGGTAAGCTATGAGTTTTACGATTGTTATCAAAATAATATATTAATAACTACTTTGAATGCTTTAATTATATATGATGGATATGAAGATAGGTACTGATTTCGAAATGAAACCAGAGAGGATAAATGATGAAAATTATATATGTGAGTTCAGAAGAAATATATAAGTTATTAAATATGATTGTAAATGCATTTGATGGTGAGATGTATTGGGATTTTAGAGCATATAACGAATGGTATACAAGACATGACATCTCAAAATATATCAAAATTCGTAAAGAAGTCATTTTAACAAGTGATATGAAGAAATTTATTGATGATAATTATGATCATTTGTACATTATTTTTTTGACTGTATATGTCTCCATCACTCAACCAAATAATCCCATTAGAAATTTAGAAGATTTAATGAATAGCAACACAAGATTTGCAATTAGTGTTGTGGACACTACTGAAATATATATTTATGTAAAAAACGATCATGATTTCTCAAAGTTATATGACTTATGCAACATGGTAGAGAACTCTAAAGTTGAGATTATTCATGATTTCATGCATTGGGATTTTGATGTTTCATACATCCTAAAGAAATAAATACATATACATAAATCTCAAGTTCAATATCGATATGATGCAAAAATCGTACTGCGTTAATTGAGTATTTCTATTAGAACCCTAAAATAGGTATGTTTAAAATGATCGTTAATTCGGAAAAAAAGATAAAATTAAATCCACGAGTATGTACGCATATGAAGTTAATAATCCAATTATGGACATTAATATAAGTGTATATTAAAGTTTTGGAAAAAGTAGTTGCAAAAGTAGCAAGAGTTATTAGTTAAGCACTGTATGTTACAGCATCAAGAGCTTTTGCTCAGATAATGGCAACTGTATTGTAACCAGCTTGTTTTAGTATTGCTGGAGATGTAATGGGATTAACAATTGCATAGAAACGGACAAATTAGATGGCAATATTGATGAATATATTTTTTCTTGAAATGAGGACGAAGATATGAATAATAATGAGAAATTAATAAACCATCTTAGAGTTCTAAAAATATTTTTCCCTTTTGGGTTTGCAGTTATATCTATACTGCTAATATTTGGTTTTTCTTTTTTCCATTACTATCAATCTATTCCTGAAGGTGGTAATTGGAATGAAGGCAATTATATCGCTTTTGTTTTTTCTGGTATGATTGTTTTTGTTAGTTTCATTGTATATTTATTGTTTTTCAAGAAAAAAATTAGTACCTATAAAAGTAATATTGATTCCCTTATTAATGAATATAAAAACAATAGAGATCTTTAATGTTGCTCGAACTACATTGCGAAATCAGTCATGCTTAAGTCTAAAAGATGCATTGGAAATGCACAACGTCAATGAAGATATTGCTAAGCAAATAAAATAGTTCCTAAATAACGGATTGTTGATAAGAATAACTCTCAATAAAGACACATAATGAAAACCAATATTTTTGTTCAATTTACTTAAAATATTCTCTTTGATATACTTACACAAAAAGCCTTTATTTTCTTTTGATATTAATAGTTAGCAATATAGTTGGCTTAGAATTGTAGATATATTTTATAGTAACAATGAAACAGCACTGCAAAACACTATTTGACTGTTGAGTATTATACATAATTAATAAAAAAGATAGTAAATGAAAAGAAACCACCAATCACGGAATTGCCAAATCTCTTAACTCAACTGAAACTGAGTTGATCTCTTATCAAGTTTTGGATGATTGGTATATTAAAGTAGGGGGTAAATCATCATGAAATTTGGAAGAATAAGCAAAAAGACAAAGGTACTCATAATTTTAACAAGTATATATATTTTAATTCTTTTAGCTCATCTTCTGTTAATGCATTTTGAACTTAATCTGCTTGTTTTTTCTACATTCATTTCAGTTTACAGAATCAATTTAGTTGTGAGTGCTTTATACTTGTTTTCCATTGGGTTTGTTGTTGCATTCTATAGATTTAATTGGAAAATTCGAGTTTTACATATCCTCTACTCATTGTTTAGTTTATGTTTGTTGATTTATTTTTCTATTTTGTATTTCATACCTGAATCAAAAACAATAACTTTAAGCATCGATAATAATTCAGATGTATTGATATTGGAATCACGATCATATAGTGTGTCTATTGATGTATTTGAGATTAAGAATAGTATATTTTTGAAACATATCGCAAATTTGGATGAATTAATTTATTCATATCCTTTGGAAATACAAAGCATTGAAATATTAGATGATGAATTCATTATTATTGCCCATCATAAGAATGATCATGATTACGTTTATATTTATTTTGAACTTTCCCAAGGTTATGTTACTTTTTTAAGGGAAGAAATTATACCTAAATAAACACGGAAGCACCGAAATTTATAAATTTGGTGCTTTTTATGCAGGTATTCACTCTATTAAACGTCAAGCTTATTGTTTTATTACTAAAGCATACATATTTTCTATTGACATTTACTGATTATTTGGATATTATGTTGAAACTGATACGCCATTGTTCGCTGATTGAATGTGTAGTTGTAGCGATTAGTCTTCTTCTTTAACAACCAATGTTTGTAACTCATTGAAATATAAAACCCCAAATCAGCATTGATCTGATCTAGGGTTCAATTAAAACTTTTCTTGTCTAAACATATTAACTACTTCATTCATGCTCTCTACTTGATCTTATGTTTATAAAACTTCATTTTATCCATCACAGATAACATCTGTGTAAATGTACCATCAACCGTCTCATTAAGCGATTCCCCTAAGACTGTAAACTTAGAATCAATCGTATCAATAAACCATAAAAGTAAAGCCTCACCTGTTTGAGGTTTTTTTGGTGACCCAAAGTTTAATTGGCCATGATGGGAGATAATCATATGTTTTAACATGAGGACTTCTTCGGTTTGATCATATCCTAAATCATGTGCTATACGGTCAATATCAATGGTTTGCATCACGAGATGACCAAGAAGTAACCCTTCTTTTGTATACTCACCATCGACACCACTGATCTCACCAATCTTCGACATATCATGTAAAATCGTTCCTGCATATAAAAGATCTTTATTTAAATAGGGGTAAACATGAATAAAAGGGTCAATCAGTTTTAACATGGTGTATGTATGATGGGATAAACCACCGACATAGGCATGGTGAAACTTGGTTGCTGCTGGATGAAGATAAAACTTCTTCTCATTCGATTTATAAATTGTTTTTGTGATTTTCTTTAATACTTCGTTTTCGATTTTATTGATGTATGACTCGATTCCACGCTTGATCTGCATCATTGGAATCGGTGCGTACACATAAAACTTTTCCAAAATTTCTTCTAATGCTTCATCATCTAAAACTG
>MIDA01000064.1:0-7084 GCA_001830045.1 Tenericutes bacterium RIFOXYA12_FULL_35_10
CTTAATTAAAATAGGGTCCATGAGTATATTATAAAGAAGATGAGAAAAAAAGAAAAGGCGATTTAATCGCCCAGAGTGAATTTATTCACTTTTGTTCTTTCCCTTTTAGTATGAAATACGGTATAATAAATAGAGGTGATTGGATGGATGGTTTTCTTTTCATCGACAAACCTGTGGGTTTGACGTCACACGATGTTGTTAGTCGTATAAAACGTAAATTTAAATTGGATAAAGTTGGTCATACCGGGACGCTTGATCCATTTGCAAGTGGCCTTTTAATTCTTTGTTTAGGGAAGGCAACAAAGTTAGCATATCTTTTTTCTGACCTTGATAAAAGCTATGAAGGAACGATTTCTTTTGGTAAACACTTTGATACGTTTGATACAACGGGAAAAGTTTTAAAACACCATGATGTATTGCTTCATGAAGCGGATATCAAAGAAAAAATGAAAACATTTATTGGGGGATATGAACAAATTCCACCCATGTATTCCGCACTGAAAATAGATGGTCAAAAACTTTATGATCTAGCCAGAAAAGGTGAAGAGGTTGAAAGGGAAGCAAGAACGGTTGAAATCAATCGTTTTGAGATGACATCACCTTATGAACATCATGCATTTAAATTTGTTGTAGACGTTTCAAAAGGAACGTATATCCGTAGTTTAGCAGTCGATTTAGCAACGAAATTAGATGCATATGCAGCACTTTCTGAGTTAAGGAGATTATCAGTGGGTAAGTATCATGTCAAAGATGCAAAAACTATTGAGGATGTCAGTTTAGAGGAAATTTTAAAAATGGAAGATTTCTTTATGGAAACACCTTTCATTGAACTTAATGATTATATGATTAAACTTGTTAAAAATGGTGTTTATTTAGATGAAAGACAAATTAAAACTGATGCACCATTTATTGTCAAAGATCACAATCAAAACATGATTGCATACTATACACCATGTGACGGGTATGTATACCGCCCTGTTGTTATTTTTTAAGGAGTCTTATGAAAATTATTTCAGCACCATTTAATCTGATACAAAACACTGATCCTTTAACGATTACCATCGGTAATTTTGATGGTCTTCATTTGGGTCATCAGCAACTGATTGAACGTGTTTTGTCCTATCAAGATACCAAACATGGCGTGATGACATTTGATCCACACCCATCATCAGTTTTACGTAAACAATCGTTTCGTACACTCACTCAAAAAGAGGATAAAATATCACTTTTTTCAAAATATCCTTTGGATTATGCTTTTTTAGTAGAGTTTAATCAAGCATTCTCAGAGTTAAGCGTTGAAGCGTTTATTGAGTTTTTAAGAGGAATTCATGTGAGAAGAATCGTGATTGGTCGTGATGCCAGATTTGCGTATCGCGGTGAAGGAACGATTGCTGATTTAAAACGCTACTTTTTCGTAGATGTTGTTGAGGATTTAGTGTATAATCACACACGCGTATCAACAACTTACATTAAAGATTTTTTATCTACTGGAGATCTTGGTTCAGCGCGTAAATTGTTAAACCGTCATTATGATGTTAAAGGTGTTGTTGTTCATGGTAATAAAATCGGTCATAAATTGGGTTATCCAACGGCTAACATTGATTATGGCAACTATTTTTTACCTAAAAGCGGTGTGTATTACGTTAAGGTCAGTTTTGATGGAGAAACGCATCATGCGATGGCAAACATTGGAAATAATCCAACATTAAACTATAGTTTTGAAAAAAGATTAGAAATTTATATTCTTGATTTCAAACAAAATATTTATGGTAAAACATTAGATATCACATTTATGCACTATTTAAGAACAGAATTAAAGTTTAGAAATAAGAAAGAACTCATCGAACAGCTTCAAAAAGATGAAACTGCAGTTCGAAAATTAATCATCTAAAAAAAATATGTTATAATAAAGTTAACGAGGTGATTCTATGAAACTTATTATCGCAATCGTATCCAACGATGATGCAAACAAGGTTCAAAAAGCTTTAGTCAAAGATCGTTTTTTCTCAACAAGACTTGCAACAACCGGCGGTTTCCTCAGAGCAGGAAACGTCACCTTTATGATTGGTGTGAATGATGAAAAAGTTCCACAAGCTTTAGAGATTATTGAAGCACACAGTAAGAAGCGAACCAAACTGGTACCGAATACCATCGTTAATGAGTTTGGCTCATTTTCAGCGCTGCCAATTGAAGTTGAAGTTGGTGGAGCAACTGTATTTGTTTTAAATGTTGACCAATTCGTTAAAATTTAGTGATTTTTCTTGCATTTTTCCATAAAAATGCTAAAATAAAAAAGGCGGTAACAAGGATAGCGGAACGCCAACCCTGTCTTTAGTTATTCGAGAAAGGAAATAAAACAATGGCACTTTCAAAAGAAAGAAAGAATGAAATTATCAAAGAATATGCGACAAAAGAAGGGGACACAGGTTCACCTGAAGTCCAAGTTGCTGTTTTAACAGAACAAATCAATCAGTTAAACCAACATCTTCAAACACATTCTCATGATTTCCATTCACGTCGTGGTCTCTATTTGATGATTGGTCAAAGACGTCGTTTACTCAATTACTTGCGTAATCAAGACGTTAATCGTTACCAAACACTCATCACTAAGTTAGGTATCCGTCGATAAAAAGGTTGCGAAAGCAACTTTTTTTTTAATTTCTATACTTTACACCGTTTTTGTGGTATCATTATTAAGGCTATGAATAGATAAATAGACATATAAAATGAAGGAGATTTTATATCATGCAAAAAAAGATTTACGAAACAACGCTTGGCGGTAGAGTACTACGCGTTGAAATTGGTGAAGTTGCGAAACAAGCAGCTGGATCAGCGATGATCACCTATGGTGACTCTACAGTATTAAGTGTTGTAACAGCGAAAAATGAAGCTTCAACTCAAGATTTCTTTCCCCTCATGGTTTTATATCAAGAGAAGCTTTACGCAGCAGGAAAAATTCCAGGTGGATTTTTAAGAAGAGAAGGTCGTCCATCTGAACATGAAACATTAACATCAAGACTGATTGACCGTCCACTTCGCCCCTTATTTCCAGAAGGATTTAAAAACGAAGTTCAAATTGTTAATACCGTTTTATCAAGTGACCCCGATAACACAACTGAAATCGCATCACTTATTGGTTCATCCATTGTATTAGGTATTTCGAATATCCCATTTAATGGACCCGTTGCTGGTGTTCAAATTGGTAGATTGAATGGTGAAATCATCATTAATCCAACGGTTGAACAACAAGCATTATCTGATATTGAATTAACCGTTGCTGGTACAAAAGATGCCATTAACATGGTTGAAGCAGGTGCTAAACAAGTATCTGAAGAAGATATGTTACATGCAATTATGGTTGGTCATGCAGAGATTAAGAAATTAGTCGAGTTCATTCAAACAATTTTAGATGATAATCCCGTTGAAAAAATGGATTTTGAAGCTAAAGCGATTGATCCAGAACTTAAAAAACAAGTGGATGCTTACGTTAAAGAACGTATGGTTAAAGCTGTTTCTATTTTCGATAAGTTAGAACGCTACCAAGCGATTGATGACTTAACAAACGAAACGGTTGATCATTTCTCTAAAACATCATTCATTAAAGAAATTGAAGGCATTAAATTCTTTGATGAACAAGCTCAAAAAGATTATCTTGGACAAGTTAAGACAATCGTTGATGGTATTGTCACTCAAGAATTAAGACGTTTAATTACACAAGATAAAGTACGCCCAGACGGACGTAAGGTCGATGAAATTCGCCCACTTTCATCACGTGTTGATATTCTACCAAGAACACATGGTTCATCGTTATTTACACGTGGTCAAACACAAGCATTAGGTGTTGTAACACTTGGTGCATTAGGTGAAAACCAAATCATTGATGGTCTTGGATTAGAAGATACGAAGAGATTTATGTTACACTACAACTTCCCACCATTCTCAGTTGGTGAAACAGGACGTTATGGTGGACCAGGTCGTAGAGAAATCGGACATGGTGCACTTGGTGAACGCGCATTACTTCAAGTATTACCTAATGAAGAAGAATTCCCATACACCATTCGTGTTGTATCTGAAATTTTAGAATCTAACGGTTCATCTTCACAAGCAACGATTTGTGCAGGTACGATGGCACTCATGGCAGCTGGTGTTCCCATTAAGGCACCTGTAGCAGGTATTGCAATGGGTTTAATTAAAGAAGGCGAATATTACGCAGTTTTATCAGATATCCAAGGTATGGAAGACCATGAAGGCGATATGGACTTTAAAGTTGCTGGTACAAAAGATGGTATTACAGCACTTCAAATGGACATTAAGATTTCAGGCATTACCGAAGAAATTTTAAGAGAAGCGTTAGAACAAGCGCGCATCGGACGTTTACATATCTTAGATCATATGCTTGAAACCATTCCTGCAGTAAGAAGTGATTTATCGAAGTATGCGCCAAAAGTCATGATGATTCGTATCAATCCTGATAAGATTAGAGATGTTATTGGTGCCGGTGGTAAGATCATTAGCCAAATCATTGAAGATAACAATCAAGTGAAGATTGATATTGAACAAGATGGACGCGTCTTCTTAATGCATACAGAATCGAAGTGGATCCAATCTGCAGCTGATCGCATCTTAGCTCTTGTTAAAGAAGCTAAAGTCGGTGAAATTTATGAAGGTAAAGTCACTCGCGTTGAAAAATTTGGTTGTTTCGTTGAGTTATGGCCAGGTGCTGAAGGATTAGTTCACATTTCAAGATTAGCTAAAGAAAGAGTCGAAAAAGTTGAAGATGTTGTCTCATTAGGCGATATCATCTTAGTTAAATGCATTGGTATTGATGAAAAAGGTCGTATTGACTTATCAAGAAAAGATGCACTTGTAAACAAGTAATTCGTAAAAGAGGAGAAATCCTCTTTTTTGTTTTCATATGAAAAAGCGTAGAAAAGATTTATCTATCTATGATATAATGCTTGTGTCAATGGAAGGTGACCGAGCTGTGAATAACGGTTAGGAAAGTCCATGCTAGCACAACCTGTGATGGATGTAGTGTTTGTGCCTAGGGAAAACATAACCTAGGGTACGCTTGATAGCGTAACGGCGATCAATGAGCTAAGGGAAACTATGCTCTAGACGTAACGTGCCACAGAGACGAGCCTTTTAGAAATAAAAGGATGAAACGCGGTAAACCCCTCAAGCTAGCAACCCAAAATTTGGTAGGGGCACATGAACAAACGAATGATAAGTGCGTTCATGCTACTTACAGTAGAGATAAATGGTCACACCTCGAAAGAGGCTACAGAACATGGCTTATGCACATTGGCAAACTAGGTCCCTTTGGGGACCTTTTATCTAGGGAGAAAACGATGAATTTAGTTGTGAACGAAATCAAATTATATGTAGAAGTTATGGGGAGTGGTAAACCACTTATTTTTGTTCATGGTAATGGTGAAGACCACCATATCTTTGATCCTCTTGTTGAGCGGCTAAAACCCTATTTTACATGTTATTTAGTCGATAGTAGGAGTCACGGTGAATCAGAAAAAGTAGATGAACTCCACTATGAAGATATGGCAGAAGATATAGCTGAAATGATCAAACAACTAAGACTTGAAAAACCTATGTATATAGGATTTAGTGATGGTGGTATTATTGGGCTTATCTTAGGCATGAAATATCCTGATTTAATGAGTCAAATGATGGTGTTGGGTACGAATATCAACACAAATGGTATACAAAAGAAAGTTAAAAAATCTTGGGAAGATGTTTATATTAAAACAGGTGATCCGATGTTTAAACTGATGGTTGAAGAACCTCTTTATCAATTAAACGATCTTCATAAAATAAAAGCAAAAGTCATGGTTGTTGCAGGTGAGTTTGATGTTATTTTACCAAGACACACAAAAGCGATTGCCCATCATATTAAAGGTGCGAAACTCATCATCATGAAAGAAAAACATCACGAAGACTATGTCGTCCATCGTGATGATTTATATGATTTATGTATGGGATTTTTTATAAAGCCATAACAGCTTTTTTTTATAAAGTACCTAAAGCACGTAGAATGATATAGGTAATGTAAGCGAAATAAATAAAGACTAAGATGGCACCTTCACGTTTAGAAATGACTTGTTTCGTGATTGAAAATAAGATGACAACTGCAGTAATGCCAATTAAGATAATTGAATCCAGTTTAACATCAGCATTCATACCAAGTGGAACGACTAAACCAGATAAACCAACAATAAATAAGGTATTAAATACATTGGATCCTAAAACGTTACCTAAAGCAATTTCATTTTCACCTTTTTTAGCAGCCATTGCAGATGTTACAAGTTCTGGTAACGATGTACCAAGTGCTACAACAGACAGTCCAACAAGGGTTGTAGCTTTCGATACACCCATGCTAAATGCATTGACAAGAAGTTCAATGGCGATATATTCTGCACCTTCTGTAACTAACCATCCACCAAATGAAACACCACCAATACCGATGAAAAGTAAGATGATCGCTTTTTTCATGTCAACCAGATGAACTTCTACATTTTCTTCACCATTTTTATGAGAGCGTAGCATTAAATAAATGTAGTATGCAAAAAATAAAAGGAGAATCAGTGCTTCCCACCAAACAATTTGATCTTGTGAGAAAAAGTTAGCAAGAACTGCAATTAAGATCGTAATAACCATTAAGAAAGGTAATTCTTGTTTATTCATCGCTTTTTTAACGACAACGGGCATTAAGACAGCGGATAAACCTAAAATGAGTGTGATATTTGCAATATTGGATCCAATCACATTACCCATCGCAATATCAGCTGTTGTTCCTTGTGTTTTTGCAGAAATAGATGCTGCAAAACTTACTGCAAGTTCGGGTAAAGATGTTCCAAACGCAACCAACGTTAACCCGATGATAAGTGGTGAAACATGAAATTTTCTAGCGATAGATGAAGATGACACAATAAAAAAATCTGCACCTTTAATCAAAAAAACAAAACCGATGATAAGCATCAAAATGTGGAGAGCTGTTTGCATATACAGAACCTATTCTTTCTAAAATATATATCTTTTAAATGATCAAGTTTTAAAACTTCATACCTAA
>MIDA01000064.1:7094-9345 GCA_001830045.1 Tenericutes bacterium RIFOXYA12_FULL_35_10
ATAAGAAGCCCTATTTTAGCCACATGAAACAAAGTAAAGATGATGTCATAAGGCCAAGCACCTTGACTTTTATTAAAAAAAATGTATAATATTGATAGTACATCCTAGATGGAGGAACACATAAGGAATGGAAGATAGCAGTAGTAGGATCGACGATCCGATATATGAGGTAAGCAAAGACAGCAAGCATCGCGCTTTTTTTGGTGTCTTTTTTTGTTATACTGAGGTGAGATCATGTTAACATCGATGATTGTAATGATTTTGTTGATTTTATTGACATCTTTGTGTGTCATCAGTGATTCTTCTTTAGTAAGTATCAGTGATGCAAAAGTCGAGGAAGATGCTGAAGCTGGAAATAAATCAGCTAAACGTGTATTGAAATACGCACAAAATCCTAAACCATATCAAATCACGCTTCAAACGTTAAGAGTATTAACTCCCATTATTAATGGAGCAATTGCTTTAGACACCTTCAGTAAAGAAGTTGTTTTATGGTTTAATTCATCACTATGGATTGTTAAACCAATGGTTATTTTAATTATTACCATCTTTTTGCTTATTTTTCACATGGTTTTTGGTATTTTAATTCCAAAAAGACTTGCAAACAAATATCCGGATCGTTTTGCTTATGCATCGATTGGATTTGTCATGTTGATGACGAGTATATTAAAACCATTAACCTGGTTATTAAATGGTTTATCGATGATCATTGGTCGATTATTCGGGTTAAAACCTCATGAGGGAGATCGCGTGGTCACCGAAGAAGAAATTAGAACGATTGTTGAAGAAAGTAGTAAAACAGGTTCAATTGATGAAGAAGAAGGCGAAATGATCCAAAACATTTTCGACTTTTCAGATACGACTGTTGATGAAATCATGACACATCGTACAGAAATATCGGCGTTAAACATCAAATCAACGCGTTCACAACTTATTGACTTTATTCAACAAGAACAATATACAAGATATCCGGTTTATGAAGGAAACATTGACCATATCGTTGGTACAATGCACGTTAAAGATTTACTTAAATATTTGGATAAACCAGAGGAAAAGTTTAGTTTGAAATCATTAGTTCGTGCACCTTATTTTGTGCCCGAGTCGAAGAGAACTGCAGAACTTTTTAGAGAAATGCAAAAACAAAAGAATCATATTGCGATCGTCTTAGACGAATACGGTGGAACTGCAGGAATAGTCACGATTGAAGACTTGATTGAAGAAATTGTTGGTAATATTTCTGATGAATATGATGAAGATGAAGAAGTTATTAAGCAGATTAATGAAGAAGTTTATGAAATCGATGGTTTAGCGAGCATTAATGATGTTGAAGATATCATCGATGCGAATTTGCCTGTCGAAGATTATGATACACTTTCAGGATTTATTTTAGGCCAACTTGGGAGATTTCCTGAAGAAAATGAGAAAGTATCCATTCATTATCATGGTTTTACATTTGAAATTATGGATATTGAAAACAAAATTATTACAAAAGTTCGTGTGACCAAAGAAGATGTTTCTGAATCTGGTGAGAACGAAAAGGATGAATAAAAATGACTGAAGAAGTATATATATATATTGCAGTAATCGCGTTTCTGATTTTATTGTCAGCTTTTTTCTCTGCAACCGAAATTGCATTCTCATCATTAAATCCAATTAAGATCAAAAATTATATTCAAAATGGTAATAAAAGAGCTGTTCATACTCTAAAATTAGCTGATGATTTTGACCGCATATTAACAACTATTTTAGTCGGTAATAATATTGTGAATATTTTATCAGCATCTTTAGCAACCGTTATTTTTGTTAAATTCTGGGGCGATCTCGGTGTGACATTGTCAACAGCAGTCATGACGATATTAGTTCTTATTTTTGGTGAAATATCGCCTAAAAGTATCGCTAAAAAAATGCCTGAAAAGTTTGCAATGGCAGTTACACCCATCTTGCAGTTTTTTATTTGGATTTTATATCCCATATCGATTATTTTCTCAGGAATTCAAAAGCTTATCAATAAAAGTATTAAAGAAGACGAAGGTCCTGCGATTACCGAAGAAGAACTTTTAACCTATGTGACTGAGGTTCAACAAGAAGGTGGAATCAACGAAAACGAAGGTGAATTAATCCGTAATGTCATCGACTTTGATGATTTAAAGATTGAAGAGATTTTTACACCTCGCGTAAACGTTGTTGCCATTTCGATAGATGAAGAGATCAAAAAAATTATTCATATATTTAAGCATAGTGGTTATTCTAG
>MIDA01000065.1:0-18219 GCA_001830045.1 Tenericutes bacterium RIFOXYA12_FULL_35_10
TTAACTGTACCTTTTAATACATATTCATAATTCTTGTTGAAAACGACTTTTTGGTTTTCATCCCAAGTCTTAATAATGTAAGAACCATAAGATACATAAGGAGATGCTGGTGTACCATAAGTAGACTTCGTACCACCTGATGTTAATGATGCTTCATATTGTGCTGGATGAACTAAACGTAAGTCATTACCGAATGCTACAGCTGTAGATTGTGCAACTGCTTCAAAGAATGTAACGGTGAATGTGTAGTCATCTACAACTTCAAAACCGACATTGTCAAAGCTTGCTTCTGTACCAGTATAGTATTCATACGCATTTACGATTGGGTAACCGTTCTTATTTTCATCATTCTTGAAGAAAATTGTAGCGCGGTAGTTATTTTGAAGTGGGCTTAAATATTGTTGCAATGAATACTTGAATGTATTTGCAGTAATAGGTGTACCATCTTCAAACTTAAGATCTTGACGAATGCTGAATGTCCACTCAGAATCCTTATAAGTTGTCGCTGCTTGACGGTCATACTTACCAGCTTCTGTTAAGTGTTCATCGCCTTGAGAGTCAACTGGATACTTAGTAGCACCAACTAAAATGTAGTGATAGTCTAAAGCTTCAACTGAATATTGCTTAGCTTCAATCTTAGAGAAATCACCTGGGAAATCTGCAACACCTTGTTCGATCGCTAAATCCCAGTCAACTTCAGTTGTATAAAGTGGGGTAGCCAGCATATCGATAATTTGTGTTTCATGAGACCATTCATATACAAGTGGATTTAACGTCAATGATGTATCTGAAGTTAAAGACCATGTGTATGTTTCATCAGCTGAATAGTTAACAGCTTTTGAATTAAGTGGTTCCCAATATGCATAAAGGGTTGTAGAAGCATCTACAGCTAATGGGAATGAAACTGCTTCAGTTTCTAACCAAGTTAAACCTGGTTTACCAAAGAACCATCCACCAAAACGATAACCTTCTCTTGTTGGAGCGGTTGGAGCTGCTGCAACTGTACCACCATCTTCAGGGAGTAAAATTGGAGCAATCGTTTGTGCAGTCTTCGTATTAAAACGAAGCACCACGTTTTGAGTCCAACCAGCGTATAAGGTTATATTGCCAGTAATTGGTGTTTCAAAATCAAATTCCTGAGTAGCTGCTGCATCGGTAAACCAACCAACGAAACTATAAACCTGATCGCCAGAAACGCGAGTAGGATCTGTTGGTTCAGCAACAACGGCTCCATCTTCAACAGTCAATGCTGCAACAGCGCTTCCGCCTTGTGCATCAAATGTAACTGTAAAAGTCTTTTTTTGACATGCTACAACCGTAAAGGTTACTAGCAGCATCAATACTACGGATAAAACTTTTTTGGCCATTTTCTTTCCTCCATCTATTACAGATTTTTCATTATTATATCACGAAATATTAAGTTTTCTACACATTTTGAGTGAAAACGTTTTTTTCTTTGTCAAAAGGTGAAAGTTTTTCAGTTTTTTTCACTTTTATCTAAAAATATTCTATTTTTGTAGTATTCTCCATAACATTTTCTTTCATTTATCTTTCTTTATGTGGCTTTTTGATTGACAAAAAAGGGGAATGATCCCCCTTTAAGCATTCGGATTAACGTAAGGTGTTGCAGTTCCTTGGTTAATTTGATTGATAAGTGATGCAATTGCAGCATCGTTAGTTAAGTCAGAAACAGCAAGTTCATAATCAGGATCAACACCGGATTCGATACCGATATAAGTCCATCCATCGATATCAGATCCAACACGATAACTAATCATATTTAAACTGCTGATTTGATGCGCTGAACCGTCTGGTAGATAAATAGGGAGAATAGAACATGCTCCGCCACCTGACGTTGTTCCAATAATCGTTGCTACATCTTGATACTTACCAATAGCTGCCATTAAGTTCGCTGCACTAAAGGTGACTTTCGATGTCATGAAGAACCAATTGACATTCGTTCTTGCTACAGTATCTACTTCTAACCAATAGGTTTGTTTTTCACCTGTGAGTGGATCTTGATAATGTGATGCAATTGGATTTTCAGTAATGTAGCCTAAGACACGATAAAGTGCACCAATATTACCACCTGTATTATACGAAAGATCAATGACGATATTTTCAATCGTAGGATCTGCTGCATAGATACCATCAAGTGCATCACGCATAAAATCGTTGGAGTCAACAACAGTTTCTGGATCATCAACAGATTTTGTGACAAAACCATCTAAATAGATCACTGCCGTTTTAGTTCCACTGATAATTCTAAAATCAGGAATTTGTTCTTCACTACCCCACTTAGCTTCAATGCCATCTTGGACAGCAAATAAAACTGAGTACCAGTCATTCGTTTTTTCACCCACATTAGCAAGTGAAATTGAAGGTGTATTTCCTTCAGCATCATTATAGACTGAGCCATAAACCATGGATGAATGAAGTTCATCTAAAACTTTATAGACAAAATCAGAATAGGCTCTTGATGAAGTTAGATATACATTATTAAGCATATCACTAACCTTTTTATATAACTCATCGTAATAGGTTTCAATACCTTGTTCTTCTTTTAATCCATAAAAATAATCTAAAGTGAACGCAAATGCATCAAATGTTGCGAGTCTCACATCTGCTGGAATTGTGGTGCTATTTAAACTACTTGTCATGAAATCTGTGGTTTCATCGCCATACGCATAAATACCTTTATAACCATCACCATTATAATAAACATTAAAGTATGACCCACCGCCAAATAAGAGGTTAACTAAATGGAAGGGAAGAACATAATCCCCTTCATGAATAATCATATCAAAACGATATGCATTTAAATCATATACTACAGGATTACCTTCTTCAAGGTAATATTCATCTAAATAAGATAAACCTGATGAATAATTTGTTTCTGTTGAATAGACATATCCACTAAAGAATGATGTATCTGGGACTGTAATGGTATTGGCTGTAAAATTGAGTGTCGCACTATAATCTTCTGTGATTTCTTCTTGTGTAATTTCATCTGTATAGGTCACTGAATACGTTAAGGTTAAAACTTGTGTCGGTTCATCCCATAGAAACTCAATTTCGTCTGAATAAATAAAACCATCTAAAAGCATAATATAATCTTGAAGATCAACATAAGGAACATTTCCGTTATCAACGAAATACGTTAATAAATTGCCATCTAAAACAGCATATTCTTCTGTTAACGTTTCATAAGGAAGTGTTACAGATGATGTTATAACCGATGCTTCTTTTGCTGGAATCGTGATTTCATAGGTTTCTGTAACTCTTGCTTCACCATTACGTGCATTTAAAGTTAATGTGACAACTTTATCCTCTCCACCCATGGGATTAGGAATCGCAACACCTTTTGCAGTGAGTGCTCTTTGATTTGATGTTGACCATGTTAAAATGGTTCCTTGATCGCCTCTGGTTGGAAGCACTAAAGATGAACCTGTTAACGTCATATCTTTAAACGATTCAAATTGTGCAATATCCATCGCTAATTTTTCAGCTTCTGTAACAACATGAACTTCTTCAGTCCATTTTGCATAAAGTGTGATATCCGCAGAAATCACATCTGTAAAATCAAATTGCGTACCTTCATCCAATGTTTCGGTCGCATACCATCCACCAAAAATAAATCCTTCTTTCGTTGGATCAGCAGGTTCAGTAGCAGTTTTACCTTCTTCAATTTCTTGAACTGTCACTGCACTTCCGCCATTAGAATTGAATGTGACATCATAATAAACTGTCACCACTGGTGTTTCTTCTGTGGGTACAGGTGTTTCTGTTTGATCTTGACAACCGATGAGTAAAAAAATCGTACTCATCACAAGCAGTACAATACTTAACTTTTTCACGTTAAAAACCTCCATAGATAAACCTTTCTTATATCGTACAACAAATTCATTGTTTATGCAATAGCATAGATTATAAAAAGAAAAGCTCAACCTCTTTTGAGATTGAGCTTGTAACTTATGATTGTTTAACTTCTGGTAGTGTGTAATCCATTGCAGCATAGCGCTTGTACATTTGCCAACGACGTTTAGCATCGAAAAGGTTTTTGTCAAGTAAGTCTGCAGCATGATCAGGATTGATTTGTGCTAACTGCGCATAACGTGATTCGGATAAGAGATAGTCATGGTATTTATCCCAAACTGGTTCTTTCGAATCAATAATGAATGGGTTCTTACCTTCATTTTCTCTTCTTGGATCGAATCTAAATGTTGGCCAGTATCCACATTCAGTCGCTAATTTAGCTTGTGCGAATGTGTTTTGCATACCACCCTTAATACCGTGTTCAATACATGGTGCATACGCAATAATGATTGATGGTCCTTCAAAGGATTCTGCTTCTTTAAATGCTCTTAAAACTTGAGCTGGTGATGCACCGTGAGAAATTTGTGCAACATAAACGTGGCCGTAGCTCATTGCGATTGCTGCTAAATCTTTCTTCTTGGTGTTCTTACCTGCTGCAGTGAATTTAGCAATTGATCCTGTAGGAGCTGATTTAGAGGATTGTCCACCTGTGTTTGAGTAAACTTCAGTGTCAAGAACGAGGATGTTTACATCTTCGTTATTAGCGATGACATGGTCAATACCACCGTAACCGATGTCATATGCCCAACCATCACCACCCATGATCCATTGCGAAATCTTCACAAAGTAATCCTTAAGGCTTATGAGTTCTTTTGCAAATGGTTTATCTAATTTTTCAAGTAATGGAATCATTTGCTTTTGTAATTTACGTGTCACTTCAGCGCTCTTACGGTTTAAAATCCATTCGTTTGCTAAAGTTCTTAATTCTTCATTCATATCTTCTAAATGTTCTGCTAATAACGTTTGAACGCGGTCTCTCATGGTTTCATAAGCGATACGCATACCAAAACCGAACTCAGCATTATCTTCGAATAATGAGTTTGCCCATGCTGGACCAAAACCTTCAGCATTGGTTGTATAAGGTGTTGATGGATAAGAAGCACCATAAATTGAGGTACAACCTGTCGCATTCGCAAACACCATATGATCTCCATATAATTGTGTTAAAGCCTTAATATAAGGTGTTTCACCACAACCAGCGCATGCGCCAGAGAATTCAAATAAAGGTTGGTTGAAGCTTAAGTTTTTTGGATTATCAACACCCATATCTTTATAAGTGACTTCATTGAAGAAATAATCCGCAGTTTGTTGTGCACCCTTAGCAAGTTCGTCTCCGATTGGAACCATTGCTAATGATTTCACTGGTGTTGGACATACTTGAACGCAGACACCACATTCTGTACAGTCAAGTGTTGATACTTGAATGGTGAACTTATAACCTTCCATGCCCTTACCTTTTGCTTGAAGAAGTTTAGCACCTTCTGGCGCGCTAGCAACTTCTGCTTGATCAGGTAAGAACGCACGAATAACACCGTGTGGACATGCGAAAACGCATTGGTTGCATTGAATACAGTTTTCAGAACGCCATTCTGGCACAAAGTTTGCAATACCACGTTTTTCATACGCAGTAGATCCATTTTCCATGTGTGCATCTTCATAACCTAAGAATGCAGATACAGGAAGTGAGTCACCTTCAATCGCATTCACGATATCAGCAATCTTCTTCACGAAATCTGGACGATCTCCCTTATCAACAACTTCATCTTCTAGTAGTGCCCATTCAGGTTTAACTTGAACTTGAACTAAATGTTTGTAACCAGCATCGATTGCGTTATTGTTTAATTCAATAATCGCTTCACCTTTACGACCATACGTCTTTTCTGCATATTCCTTCATGTATTGGTTTGCTAAGTCTGCAGATAATAAATGATCGTTTAATTTAAAGAATGCGGATTGCATAATGGTATTAATACGACGACCTAAACCAATTTCATACGCTAGATCAACCGCATTAATGATATAGAATTTAGCCTTCTTCATCGCAAGTTGACGTTTAACTTTGTTTGGTAAAAAATCTTCAAGATTTTCAACAGAGGTTGCAGTATTAAGTAAGAATGTACCACCTTCTCTTAAGCCCTTAAGCATATCGTACTTACGAAGGTAAGTATCTGTAGAACATGAGACGAAGTGTGGGTAGTTTACTAAATAGGTAGAACGGATTGGCTTCTTCGAGAAACGAAGGTGCATACGTGTCACACCACCCGCTTTTTTAGAGTCATAAGACGCATAAGCTTGTGAGAATAATGAGGTGTGGTCACCGATAATCTTCGTAATATTTTTTGACGCACCAACAGTACCATCAGAACCTAATCCATAGAATAAAAGTTCTGTTGCATCTTTATCAGTGACATCAATTGATTTATCAACGGTTAATGATGTGAATGTTACATCATCTTCAATACCTAAAGTGAAACCATTTTTTTGTGCGCCAGCCATGTTTTCATAAACAGAAACTAACATGGATGCAGTTGTATCTTTAGATGATAAACCGTAACGACCACCAATGATAGTAGGTTGTTTTTCTGCGCCATAATAAATAGATTTAACATCTAGATAGAGTGGATCTCCTGTAGCACCAGCTTCAAGTGTGCGGTCAAGCACAGTGATACGTTCAACACTTTTTGGCATTGCTTTTAAGAAATAATCAGCAGAGAATGGACGGTATAAATGAACGGAAAGTAATCCGACTTTTTTACCTTGTTCCAATAAATAATCAACTGTTTGTTGTGCGGCTTCAATGACTGAACCCATTGCAATCACAACGTCTGTTGCATTTGGATCACCATAGTAGACAAAAGGTGCATACTTACGACCAGTGATCTTTGTAATTTCTTCCATATATGCATTAACAGTATCAGGAATACCTGCATAATGTGATGCTTGAAGAACTTTCGTTTGGAAATAAACATCTTCTGATTGTGCAGTTCCTCTTGATACAGGGTGCATTGGATTTAAACCTTTAGATCTAAATCTTGCAACTGCATCTTTATCTAAAAGGCGATCAAATTCCTTATAGTCAATGACTTCAATTGATTGAACTTCATGTGAAGTTCTAAATCCATCAAAGAAATGAACAAACGGAATGCTTGTCTTAATCGCTGATAAATGTGCAATACCACCTAAATCCATTGCAGCTTGAACAGATGTTGAAGCAATCATTGCCCAACCTGTTTGTCTTGCAGCCATGACGTCTTGATGGTCACCGAAAATGGAAAGTGCTTGTGCAGCAATCGAACGTGCAGCAACATGCATAACCCCTGGTAATAATTGACCAGCGATCTTATACATATTGGGAATCTTTAAGAGTAAACCTTGAGATGCTGTAAATGTGGTGGTTAATGCACCCATTTGAAGTGAACCGTGGACAGTACCTGCCGCACCAGCTTCACTTTGCATTTCAATGACTTTAACAGGCATACCGAATAAATTCTTCTTGCCTTCTGAAGCCCAAAGGTCAACATATTGAGCCATTGGTGTGGATGGGGTAATAGGGTAAATCCCAGCAACTTCCGTAAACGCATACGCACAATATGCGGCTGCTTCGTTACCATCCATGGACTTAATAACTTTTTTAACCATGAAAAAATCCTCCTTGATACTTTTATTTCAAAGCCTTTAATATATCTGAAGCATTCTCTTTAGGAGATGCTTTCTCAAAAACGTGTGTGATAATGCCTTTTTGTAGAACAAAGGTTGCTCTCTGTACACCCATGTATTTTCTGCCATACATGCTTTTTTAAACCCAAACGCCAAACATCTTAATGACATCTAAAGATTCATCGGATAATAGAAGAAATGGTAAGTCTTCTTTTTCAATAAATGACAGATGACTTTGAGGTGAATCTTTGCTAATTCCGATCACTTTGATATTTCTTTCTATATATACATCGTCTAAATCTCTAAATGCACAGGCTTGTCTTGTGCAACCGGCAGTGTTATCTTTGGGGTAAAAATAAATGACTACGGTTTGATGGATATAATCACTTAAGTGATGGGAGTTGCCATATGCATCTTTAAGACTAAAATCTTTGACTTTCGTTCCTATTTTCAGCATAAAAAAGGTCTCCTAACAACACGGATTGATCCAACATTAACATTATAACTCACTTGTCAAGAAAAATACACCCTAAAATGACAAAAGTAACAATAATGTAAACATTGTAATTAAGCATCCCACAAAACGACATAAATGATCTCACAAGATCCACTTAAAAGGCATCTCATAGAGATGTCTTTACAAAAACTATAATCATGTGATTTTAATTAAATAGTACTAAATATTTCTTCAAAAAATAATTAATGAATTACGCACATAAAGCAAAAAAGCACAATTGTGCTTTTTTGAATTTTCTCCATGCCTATTCAATAAAGAATAGATAGCTCTGAATGTATATTGAGTATATCATTTACCTTAGTATATTGTCAATAGAAATGATGAAAATGACATTAAATGTCGAAATACTTACCAATCGCCTGTTTGACTTTCTCTTTTGTATCATAATCTATAGATGCTACATTTGAACTTGTCGTGAAATATGCTGAATAAATCCTTTTTGCACTAATTCTTCTTCCATCATTTATCAAAATATAATTATTGTTACCATTCAAATTGAATTCAACATTGTAATAGTATTTTTTCATTTTTTTACTCGATGATATAGGAAAAACAAAGAAAGAACTTTCGTTTGGATTATCTCTATTTATATGTTGTTTCCAAATTAGTACAGGTCTTAGTTTGCTTATCTCAGAACCAATGTTACTTCCGAGATTTGCCATGTAGACATGGTACCGCATGACGTTGGGGACTCTTACATGACTTTTAAACTTCAATAATGTTTTTTTATTATTCCAATCCATATGATTGATCATTGTTTCAATAAAAAGTACATTCGTAAAATGAGAATCATAAATTGAATAATTATCAGAAATAATCTGGGAATAATCTTTAGTCAAGTTATCCTGAAATAAATGATTTAAATGATTCAATATAGTACTTATTTTTTCATGAGATACAGTTACTAGTTTACCAGAAACATACCAAGGACTAATAATATCATCTGTGCTTATTTCTAATAGATTATCCATAAAAATAACATTGCTAATTACATCTGAAATCCTTAAATGTGTTCTGTTTTGATCCTCTATACCAACCTAAACTCCATGGATATATTTTCTATTTCCTGTTTCACCTAAAAAACAAAAATATCCACAATCACTTGCTTTTTTGTACGTATAAATATTTCCTTCAATCAATCGCATTATGTCCCCACCACATCTATTGTCTTGTTGATATTGATTATACAATAAACGATGAGGTATTAAAACTTTTTTTTGTTTTCTATAATTTTTTTTGCCTAATAAATGTAAAAGACTCCTTAAATAAAGAAAAGGTATTATCAATTACCTATTCTAATTATTACTGGAGTCAGTTCAAAGTCAAGTGGTGCGGGTGACAGGATTTGAACCTGCACGCCAATGGCGCTAGATCCTAAGTCTAGTGCGTCTGCCAATTTCGCCACACCCGCGCAAATCGAATTATACCCTTTTTACGCAGGCGTGTCAATTCTTTTTTAAGATTTACATTTTTTTACGTTTAATCCAGATAAAAATACCAGATCCAATCAAAAGAATAGCTGATGCAGGTATTGCATAAGATAAAATGGGAGAAGGTTTTTCTTCAACATCAATTCGAATTCGACTTGTCATTGGACTTCCATCAACTTGATAAGATAGATAAACATAATACGAACCAGACTCTTTATTATGTTCTTCATATTCATTGTATAAAATAATAATATCAGTCGCATGTAGTCCAGATAAAAGAAGTTGTTCTCTTAACCAAGTAATCATCTCGGCTTCTGTCATTTGATCTGCTGTTGTCTTATTTAGAATCAGATCAGATTGTTCAAATACGGGTCCTCTATTTTCGATGACATGAATCAAGATATCAAATGTCGAGCTATTTTGAGCTTGGTCTTTAGCTTCAAATGTCATTTGATAGACACCCGGAATTGTTTGTTGGTTATAGTGATTGGTGATGAGATTAACTGTGACGTTCGATCCATCAACATCATCATTAATTAATAATTTTTGTTGAACTTCCACATTTGTTAACGGTGTATCTGTCGCATATAAATAGATTGAAGAAGGCCCTTGAATCACAGGTCCTTCAATATCGATCAGTTGTATAGGGATATTGAGTGTACTTGTATTGCCCGATGAATCGGTTGCTTCCAATGTGATTTGATAACTACCGATTGTGGTTGCGGGTGTATAGGTGTCTGAAACAACAACTAAATCTTGATAACTCATACTATCGACGTTATCAGATAAAGTCACAGCTTGTTTTACTTGATCTATGGTCCATCTTTCATTAATTGGAATGGCTAAATTTGTTTCTAATGTCATTATTGGTGCTACCAGATCAAACACTCTAACATCCAAATAATATCTTTTTTTAATCTGATGATAAATCGTTTCAAAAACCATTTGATATGTGCCTGGCTTCTTCTCTGAAATTGAATAATCATCATAAACAAGCGATGTTGGTATAACAACACCAAATGGATTTTTAGCAACCACATAACTTTGAATTACCTCTAGCGTGGGTTGACTGTCCACATCAAGTGGTAAAACACCAAAGTATTCAAGTTGTTCACTATCCTCATGATAGGGAACAAATCCAGGAAAATCGGTATATTCACCTTCATAAACCATAATGTCATAATTATGAAGATCCTTAACAGGAATACCATATAAATGAATTAAACCCTCAGTAGTTGTAAAGGTGATATAAGCTCTTTGATTCACATCGTCTTTTGTCAAATAGCCAGCAAAATAATAAGAACCCGTAAATTCTTCAATCTCAATTTCAATGTTACTTAACGAATCCCATTGTTCACCTAAAAAATTTCTCGATACAACAAATGTAAATGTTGTATTTGGTTTTAGTGACATCGGTTCATTTGTATATGCCGATCCGATATCGATCGGATCATATACCAACTGACTTAAATCCAAATAGTTGACTCTTTCCAATGGAACTTCATTAAATGCATAAGACTGAAACGAATTAAAAAGGAAAAGCATACAAACTAAAACAAGACTTAAACATTTTTTCATAGTCTTACCTCCTGACTTATACTATGTCAAAAGGTAACACTTTACTTTTATAAATAAAAAAAGGCGTTAGCCTTAAGTTTCGGTCTTGGCAGGGCTAGCTGGATTCGAACCAACGATCGAAGGGTCAGAGCCTTCTGCCTTACCGCTTGGCTATAGCCCTAAATCAGGCGCTATAAATAAAATTGGCAGGCCCAGCTGGATTTGAACCAACGATGAGGGAGTCAAAGTCCCTTGCCTTACCCCTTGGCTATGGGCCTACCTGATCTGGGGCGGCTGATGGGAGTTGAACCCACCAATGTCGGAGCCACAATCCGATGCGTTTACCGCTTCGCCACAGCCGCCATGTGATAGCGCAATTACTATTATACAATAATATTCTTTTTTGTAAAGTGAAATTATGTAAAAAAAAACAATTCATTGAATAATAAATGATAATCTAGTAAACTAGTGGAGAAGGATGTGAACATGAATGCTCAAATGGATTTTACGCTTTTTTTATATCATGATTGTCTCAGTAGCAACCCTCTATGTTTACGGTAGTGCAAATTACGGTAGACTCGAAGCCTATTACGAAGCCTACATGGCAGATGAGATCGATAATGATGACGTTTATTTAACGGGAATAAACACACTCATGAATTTAGCTTATTACAAACAAGACCCCGTTTACTCGTATACCTCAGCTAGTGATACGCATAATTTGAAATTATCAGTTTATGCCATCGGTATCCAAAATGAAGGTGTTTACTTAGATGGTATTATGATTTTCGTAAACGAACTTGATGTCATTGATGGTGAAGGTAATCCCATTGAAAACCCCATTATTAAAGTGACAGCTCATTTAAGTGATAAAACATATAACTTGAATGATGAACTCGTTGATACACCATCGATTGTCTTTGATTCAACTAAAGAGTTTCCATACTCTTATGCACCAACTTTATTTTTAGTTTACGCAGAAGATTATTTACTCATTCCAGAAACAAACACTTATGCGATGATTGAACGCATCTCCGTTTCATATTCTGATGGTACACGTGATGAAAGTGGCCAATATGAATATGATACCACATGGTTGTTAGATGTCGCAAACGGTGACCCAGGTGAAGCAGCTTATAATAAAGTCACTGACTTTACACTTGATGAGACTTCATTTCGTTTAACTGAAATTTACGGTGAAGAACTAACTGCAGAAGAAATCACAACATTAGGCTTAGTCACTGATCGTGGTGATTTAAAGGAATTCAATGGTGTGATCGTTAAGACGATGGTCATTTATACCTTAATTGTTATGGCATTAACCTATGTTCTCTTCTTCCATAAATATATTATGGAAAAAGTAAGGGAAAAGAAATTCGAAAAAGAACATGCGGTACCAGAAACAAATAAAGTTCAAGATGCAATCTTCCAAGATGTTGAATATCCTACAGAAGATAAAGACAAAAAGAAAAAATAAAAATTAAGTTGTTCCCATCACAAAGATGGGAACTCTTTTTTTGTTAATTTACCTTAATTTGATTGCAATTCTTTCTTTTAATATGCTATACTTATTTATGCGCTTGTAGGGGTATGGTGTCAACGGTAGCACAGCGGTCTCCAAAACCGTCGGTACGGGTTCGAATCCTGTTACCCCTGCCATTAAAGAAATAAAAGGACAATTCATTTTGTCCTTTTTTTGTTTATAAATCAAGTTTAACCGTAATGGTTGTTCCTCGTGATAGTGAGCTCTTTAAATCGATTGATCCATGATATTTAAGTGAGATATGTTTAACAATAGCCAAACCTAATCCAGTTCCACCATCTAATCTACCTTTATCAACACGATAGAATCTTTCGAATACACGTTGTTGATGTTCTTCTGCAATGCCGATGCCTTGATCTTTAACGGAGAAATGAACCTTATCATTGGTTCTTGATAGGTTGATTTCTATTTTCTTTTCAGCATCACTATACTTAATCGCGTTTTCTATTAAATTCTTAAACAGTTTTTGCATATCAACTGGATCACATAATGCTTCAATGGGTTGTGCTTTCACACTGAGTTTCATGTTTTTAGAATCAATTATGGGTTTAAGCTGATGAATAACAGTCTCTAATACCTGATTTAACATGACTTTGGTCTCGTTTGATTCCTTTAAATTTTCAAGTCGTGATAACATCAGCATATCTTCAACAAGTGCAGTCATCGTCTCAGATTGTAAAACAATATCATGTGCAATCTTTTGGTATTCATTCTCTTTAATAAGCCCGTGTTCGATAAGTTCCGCATAACCTCTAATGGCAGTTAATGGACTCTTTAGTTCATGTGAAGCATGACTAAAAAAGTCTTTTTTAATTTGCTCGATAGCTCTATCATGCGTGACATCCTTGATTAAGACGAGCACGGTGGCATGCGATCTATTTCTACCTTCAGCATTCACATGAAAGACTTTAACTTCTAAAAGCTTTCCTTCATGTTTAAAGTCAAAAACACGATTTTGATGATCTTCATTGACATCATGGATTGCTTGTTTCAAATCGATGTCTCTAATCATGTAATATGAAGGCTTATCATAGGCATCATCAGATAGGCTAAAATAACTCGCTGCATCCGTATTAAAATAGACGAGCATTTCCTTTTCATCAAAAAGCATAACAGCTTGTTTAAGTTCATTTAAAATCTCTTTGAGCTGAATCTGATAGGTCTCAATTGATCTTAAGTGTTGATCCGTCTCCAAATTAATTTGGTTCATCTCATTAAGCAATTCATTGATTTCAGGATACGGACTCGTCAGTGCCATCATTTGGTAATTGCCTGATGCAAGATTTTGTAAACCAACTTTCACTTTTTCCCAAGGTGCAAGTAAATTTTGGTTAATACGAATTAACCCTGCATAATAAACGCCAATGAGCAAAATCGTTATTCCGATATAAATCCATAAAATCGTGCTATACAGTTTCGCTTGTGCTTGAAGTGGTATAGCAACTCTTAAAATGTTGCCATCATCGAGTTCTGTAGCCATATAAAGAAGTTCAACACCAACAGTTTCAGAGGTTCTGGTTGCAACCGATCCTAAATTCTTAATCTCTGGTCTTTGACTCTTATCTTGACCTGTTCTTGGGTCATCTGAATCGATTAAAACGATCCCATTTTCATCTAAAATCGTAATACGTCGACCCGTATCGGTATCAAAGTTTAAGATAAAGTCTTCAAGGCTACCATCAAATTGTTCATACTCTACTTCAACTTCAGATAGCACATAAGATACGAGAGTCTTACTTTGTTCTTGCCAGTAAAAATAGATTGTGATTAGAGCAACCAAAAAGAACACCAAAAAGGTGCCAATGACTAACATCAGGTTTTTTCTAATCAATTGCTTTCTCATTCGATTTGAAACCCTACACCACGAATCGTGATGATTTGCACATCAGCTTCACTATCTTGAAGCTTATTTCTTAAGGCTTTAATGTGCATATCAAGTGTTCTTGTTTCACCGATAAAATCTGTTTCCCAAACATCTTTAAAAATGGTTTCCTTAGAAACAACATTTTTTTGATTTTTAAGAAGCAATTTAAGGATAGCATATTCTTTGTTGGTTAAATATACGTTCTCTTGGTTGATGAGTAGTGTATGTTTTTTGTCATCAAGAAGAATATTGCCTAACGCATATTTTCGATCATCTGACTGCTTTCTTAATTTGGATTGAATACGTGAGGTAAGTTCTAATACACCAAAAGGTTTTGTCATATAATCATCTGCACCCTGGTCTAATGCAATGACTTTATCCATCTCTGATTGGAGTGCAGATACGACCATCACAGGTGTGTGTTGATCAAAACTTCTAATCCATTTTAAAAGTTCCATTCCTGATACATCAGGTAACATCAAGTCAAGCAAAATAAGATCAGGTTTATCCTTTAAAAAGGCTTGCTTAAAGGACGATCCATCTCTGAAACCTTTTCCCTCAAGACCTGCATGTTCAATTGTTTTTTCAATGACATAACCAATGGCTTGGTCATCTTCAACAAAATAAATTTTGGGCATAGCATCCCTCCTAAAATAACAATGTATTTTTATGTGTTCCTCTTGCCATAAAGATAATCCATTGTGCAATATTCACTGCATGGTCACCCACACGTTCGAAATATTTAGCAACCATCAAAATGTAAATCGCTTCGTTGGGGTCAATGTTATCGTTTTTAAGTTCTGAGGTCATTTTTAAGATCAATGATTGGAAGAGTTCATCAACTTCATCATCTTCATCAATGACTTCTTTTGCAAGTTTTTCATCAACTTTAACAAGCCCTTGAATCGATTTTAAAACCATGTGTTCTACGCGTTCAGCCATCTTTGAAGTGATTGGCATTACGCGCTGATTTCTTGAATCCGTGAGGTGTAGCGTCATTTCAGCAACGTCACTCGCATGATCACCTATTCTTTCTAAATCGGTGATCAACTTTAAAATACCTGTTACTAATCTTAAATCGCTTGCTACAGGTTGTTCTTTCCAAATGATTTTTAAAGCTTGTTTAGCGATTTCTTCTTCAAAGCGATCAACTTCTTCATCTTTTTTAATCACTTCTTCAGCTAATCTTAAATCATTGGTTTTAAAAGCTTTTAATCCTTCTCTTAAGTTCGCAAGCGCTAAATCAGCCATGCTTGCAACTTCCTTTTTAAGTTCTTCAATTGAAGTAAGTAATGATTGTCTTAATGTCATGTTGTTGCCTCCATTATACCATATTATCCAAAGCGACCCGTAATGTATTCTTCGGTTTTCTTGTGCTCTGGTGTTGAAAAAAGATGTGCAGTATCGCCAAATTCGATGAGTTCACCCATTAAGAAAAATGCGGTTTTATCAGAGATACGTGCAGCTTGTTGCATGTTGTGTGTTACGATTACGATCGTGTAATTTTTCTTTAACTCAATGATTAAATCTTCAATTTTTGCAGTAGCAACTGGATCGAGTGCCGAGGTGGGTTCATCCATTAAAATCACATCGGGTTTCATCGCAATCGTTCGTGCAATACATAATCTTTGTTGCTGACCACCAGAAAGTGAAAGTGCGGATTCTTTTAGTCTATCTTTTACTTCATCCCAAAGTGCAGCTTGTTTTAAAGATGATTCAACAATCTCTTTTAAGACTTGTTTATCTTTAATACCTTGGCACTTAGGACCATAAGTGATGTTATCAAAAATGGTCATCGGAAAAGGGTTAGGTTTTTGAAAAACCATACCTACTCTTTTTCTTAAACCAATCACATCCATCTTATCTTGATAGATATGATCTTGATGATAGTATACATCACCTGAAACCTTACATGAATCAATTAAATCATTCATACGGTTTAATGTTCTTAAAAATGTTGATTTCCCACATCCTGAAGGTCCGATGAGTGCGGTAACTTCTTTTTCATAGATGGGAAGATCAATATTTTTTAATGCTTGGGTTTCTCCATAAAATAAATTTAATTGTTTGACGTCAAAGACGATTTTTTGAGATTCTGTCATTGATTTACACCATACCTTTTCATATAAGATCTCGTTAAAAATTTAATGATGACATTGAGTGAGAGTACAATTACTAAAATAATAAGTGCAATTGTTGTTGATAAATCGATGTTTGCTGGTTCATCACTCATCATCGACCAAATGTGTACTGCAAGCGATGTAGATTGTCCTGTTAATGAAACTTCATCTTTAATCACTGTCCCAACAGCAAACACGAGCGCAGCACTCTCACCAATAATTCTACCTATAGCAAGAAGTGTTGCTGTTAAAATCCCTGGAATTGCATTGGGTAAGACGACTTTAAATGTTGTCTGTGTTTTACTTGCACCAAGAGCAAGTGATGCGAATCTATAATCATCAGGAACAACTTTTAAACTCTCTTCTGTTGTTCTGATAATCACAGGTAATAATATAACGGTTAAGGTCATCGCACCAGATATCAAGTTTGCACCTGTTGCATCCGTTAAACTAACGATGATAGGTACGAATATCGCTAAGCCCATCAATCCATAAATAATCGATGGCACACCAGTCAATGTTTCAATCATCGACCTAATAAAGCGTGTAAAACCATTATTTTTTGCATATTCATTTAAATACATTGCTGATCCAATACCGATTGGAAGCGCCATAACCAACGTTAATCCGATTAAATAAAAAGTTGTGATAATCGAACCTCTTATTCCACCACCAGAAGTCGTAAACTCAAGCTCTCTGATGGATGTTGCTTCATTCAACTCAAGAATCATTTGCATTGAACCGTACCTTGATAAAGAGGATGGTCGATCTGGATAAGCGATACGGACAATCGCAAAATTAACACCTAAAGATAAAGGTTCTTCACTTATTCCTTTATTCACCATATCTCTTAAGGGTGAATCTTCATGAACATCATAAACAGTGACTTCTATTTTACCAAGCAAATTGACTTCATCACTTAACGCAACACCCCATTTTTCCGAATAAAATACACCCTCAGGGTAATCTTGATCCGCTGGACAATTGCATAGATCCTCAGCTTCATCGACTTCAGCAATGTAGTTAATTGCTTTATAATTGTTCGTTATTAAATCCATGTTTAAGAGTTTAAATCCTCGTGACATGACATAACCAATAATTAACGATAAAATAATAAGTGAAAAGAAAGCAGAACCATAGGTAATCAGTTGTAGAAAAAGGTCTTTGAATTTCCGTTTATTTGACATGAACGTGACCTACTTTCTTCTTAATTGTGTTTAATATGAAATTTGTTAATAAAATAACAATCATTAAAACAATACCCACAGAGAAACGAATGTCATAATCAATACCTGCAGATTCTTTCATACCTTCAAGCATTGTAGTCGTCAGGGTTGATGTTGTATCAAGCAAATGAAATGATAAACCTGCACGTCTTCCCCCAGCCACAAGTGAAATTGCAGTTGCTTCCCCCAGTGCTCTACCAACACCCAAAATAGCAGATGTAAAAATACCCGATTTTGCTGCTGATAGCACGACTTTAAAATGTGTTTGTGTTGGTGATGCCCCAAGAGCTAAAGAAGCTTGTGTCAGCTGTGGATCAACTGATCGAATCGCTACCTCGGAAACCGTGGTAATCGTTGGTATTGTCATAAGTGCTAAAATAATCACTGAGGATAAAACTGAACTTCCCCCTTTAGATTGATAACCTAACG
>MIDA01000065.1:18234-39772 GCA_001830045.1 Tenericutes bacterium RIFOXYA12_FULL_35_10
ATACCAATTTTAAAATAACACCCGCTCCAAATAATCCATAAATAATGGATGGGATAGAAGCTAGCATTTCTACAACTGTTCTTAATCCTTCTGCAAGTTTTTTAGGTGCAATTTTTGCGATAAAAAGTGCTGTTAATACGCCGACTGGAAATGAAATAAATAACGAGAGAAAAACAACATAAATCGTTTGAACGATAATAAACCCAACACTATATAAATTGGATGCAAACGTATCACCAATCAACCATGTATCTCCAGTTAAAAAAGGAACGAGAGGAACACGTCCAATACCGTTATTGTTGGTCACAAAAGGGATTAATCCCTTGACAAGGATTACACCCGTAATGATAAAAATAAATGATCCAGAAAGATAAGCAAAAATTCTTAAAATCTGTTTAACCGTGACATCCATCCACGCGATTTTGTTTTTTTTGTAAGATATTTGTTGCATGTCATCACTCCTTTAACGACAAGAAGGGATCCGAGGATCCCTTAAGTTTATTTATGCTGCGGATGGTACTTGAGACCACGTTGTAAATGTGCCGTTGTAAATCTTCTTTAATGTATCTGCGGTCATATTTGTGATAGGGTTGTTAAGGTGAACGATCGCAACAATCGCATCCCAAGCAAGTTGACCAGATTGGTCTTCAGTCACGTTTGCAAGTTCAGTTGATGTGAATGGGCGAGAAGCAAATCCAACATCTTTACCAACTGTTGTATCTTTGACAGCGGGATCGTTTGTTCTCTTCCAACCATCACCTGATCCTGTGTGATCATGTTCAGCTACGAAATTACCTGCTTTTGCTGTAAATGCTTCTGTTAAAGCTTCTGCAACTTTTTGAATGGAATCTGAACCACCAAATCTGACTGTAACATCTGAATTATCTTGATTAGTGATTGGGTGTTGTGCTTTGATTGAATCCCATGTTACTGTTGTTGGTAATGCAATCGCACCTTCGTTATTGATAATATCAGCTGCATCTGTTGTTCCAAGGAATGCGACAAACGCTTTAACGAGTGCTTCTACTTCAGTTGATGGGAAATCACCATCTGCTCTAACCATCCAGTTAAATGGACGCTTTAAACCGTAAGTATTATTCATTACATTTGCTTCAGTAGGTGCAACTCCTTCGAAACTAAGACCTTTGATTGAATCATTAACTGAGGATAAGGATACATAACCAATACCGTATTCATCAATGCTCATTGCATTTAAAATAGCTGTATTGTCTTTAATAACAAATCCTTCAACTAAGACATCATCACTTTTTGCTGCTTCACCAAAACCGATACCGTTCATAAATCCATCACGAGTACCTGATGTGGTATCTCTAGTATAAACTGTAATATTACTATCTAAATTAAATTCGTTTGTTTCTTCCTGATTGGTACATGCTGTTAAAAGTCCAACCATTAAAAGTAATACGAGTAATCCAATTTTTTTCATTATAAATCTCCTTTTTTAAGTTTCACCTACATTATAGTGAAAATAAAAAAAGTGCGATACCATAAATTGGTAAGCACTTTGTAAAGGTTATGTAAAAATCAAAAGATTGTTTTTGAATTTTTATATTTAATTTACTTTGCCATCTTTTTACTCATATTTCGGTAAGCTAGATAGAGTAAAGTCGCACTTATGACCAAGGAAATTATCATCAACCAAATCATTGGAACAGATTGCCCAAATAATCCAACTTCATTTGTCCCATAAAATAGACTAATCTGATCAGCAACGCCATCAGGTAATAAGGCATAAGGTTCCTTAAGTAAAATCTGTTTTAATAAAATCGTCATATGTGTAAAGGGGACCACTGAAGCTACATAAGCCATGGATTTCCCTAAAACGAATAAAGGCATGTAAATTCCACTCATAAAACCAATCAATGTTCCAAGAACACCTGATAGTGCACCAAAGGCATTGACCGATTTTAAAATCGTTGTTAAAAAAATCATAAGTGATGCAGAAATAAAGGTAAAGAATACAATTAATCCTGACACTTTAACGATTGTCAATAAGGAATACCAATGTCCACCTACAATACCTACATATAAGATGGTTAACACCCACATGGATAATGTGAGAATTGATGTCACCATAATCGATGTGATGTAGTAAGATAAAATGATTTTATAACGCTTAACGGGTGTCACTAAAAATGCATCTAATTTCTTATACTGTAAATCTGTGATGATATTGCCCATGACACCTAAAGCGAGTGATACCGTATTAATCACTAAGACCCCGCCCATAATGACACTCACGGATAAAAAAGTCTTTGTCCCTTCATTAATCGTCTCGGGTAAATCACTTGTGTATTGTCTTCCGATAAAAAGGAAATATAAACCAAGTAATATAATAACCGATAGAAAAGAAAAGAATACAGCTGTCTTATCTCTTAAAAAAGCGAGGGTATGTCTTTTGACTAAACTTAATAAATCATACATGATTTTCCCCTCCAATCACTTCAATAAAAACATCATCCATGGTTCCTTGAACCATTTCAAACTGTTTAATATTATCTTTTAGTTCTTGAATGAGTTTTATTGCTTCTCTACTATCTTCAACTGGAATCACAAATTGATCAGCAATTTTTTTATAAGGTCTTTCTTTTTGATCAAGCCAAGATAACATTTCTTTTTTATCTTGAGGAACGATTTTCAATCGATCTTGTGAATATTTATCTTTTAATTCAGCAGGTGTACCTTCAGCAACAATTTTTCCTTTACTAATGATCACTACATGATCTGCATTCGCTGCTTCTTCCATGTAATGTGTCGTAAGAAATATAGTCATTCCTTTATTCTTTTGAAGATCTTCAATCACTTTCCAAACGATTTGTCTTGTTTCTGGATCTAATCCTGTCGTAGGTTCATCTAAAAGAAGAATTTCAGGATTTGAAAAGAGTGCTCTTGCAATTTCAGCTCTTCTTTTTTGTCCACCAGAAAGTGTTTTAAAGCGTTGATTCTCAAATTCATATAAATTTAAATAAGTTGCTAGTTCTTCATATCTTTGTTTCACTTTAAGTTTGTCATTTAAATAAAGTGCACCACGATAAACTAAATTTTCTTTCACGGTTAAATCATCATCTAAAACATTACCTTGAAAAACAACACCAATTTTACTTCTAAAATATGCATCATCTGTTTGTCCATTTAAATGAACAGTCCCTGAATCTGCATCAAGAAGTGTTGTCATCACATTAATGGTGGTTGACTTACCTGCACCATTCGGTCCTAAAAATGCGAATAAACTACCTCTTTTAACTAAAAAAGAGATATCATTTACAGCTTTAATATCACCATAACTTTTCACTAAATGTTCCACTTTAATAATTGCGTCCAAAAAAACCCCTCCAATCGTCATATCCAATAAAGACTATATCACGATTTCGGAGGGATTTAAAGTTAGTCAAGTCATTTTATAGCATTATCCGGCACAATTTGATAATGCGAGTAATAAGATGGCAGCATATAAGATGATTGCACTCACTGGAGTGAATAAAATACCAGCAATGGTTTTAAAGACATTGATTTGAAATATTTTTTTTCTGATGCCTCGAATATAATAAATAAGCGAACCAAATCCAAACAAAAAATGAGCAATATGATAATATAAAAAGTAGACAGCAAACGTTAAAATGACGACCGGTGCACTCTCAACAGCTTGAGTAAAAACATATCCTAGCACAAACAAAATACCACTGAGTAAAATCATACCAAGTGATATTAAAAAGTATATTCTTTGAACCTTCAACACTTTTGTGTTACCGTTAGATTGAAGCATCATCTCACATCCTTTGACACCATTATAGTTTACTTTGAACTTCAATGCATTAAAAATGATAAAAATGTTCCAATAAAATCGACCTCACACGCGTATATATACTGTAAGGAGGGTACAAGATTATGATAATTGAAAAACTAAGAAGGGATTATTATTTTAGTGTTTTTACGTTCATCTTAGTTGAACTTTTACTAATTCTAGCATTCCTCTTTGTAGCTATAGCCTATGAAGGTATGTTTTCTCAAGGATTAATTGTATTATCGATTGGAACGCTTGGATTTTGGATCGTTACTGTGTATAAAATTAAAGATCGCTACAAAAAATTCATGAATCATCAAAAATTTCGTGTCGTTACATTGGAAAATAAGATAAATTATCCAACATATTTCAAGAAATCCATGGTCGTTCCGCTCTTTTTAATTGGAAAGGGCTATATGTGTAAAAAAACAGTGATTCCAAAAACATTTATCAGTTTTATCGAAGGTAAACTTGTATATCCAATAAAAGAACTCGAAGAACTCGGTGAAAAGAATCACTATGAAATACTTTATATCTATAAAGGTTATGCAGCACTCATTCAGGATGAATCAAAAAAACGTTATCTCATTCACATGGATAACTTAGAGCCTATTTAAATCAAAAACACTCTATGCAAGAGTGTTTTTTTGTTGTTTGGTATAAGTTTGATGTGGTTTATGTGTTGAAATGGTTTTAACTTGTGTGAAGAAATAGATGTACTTAATGATATCAAGTAAGATGAGTGCTACTGTTACAAAGATGTTGTTGATCAACATGATTGAAATGATCAAAACAAGATCGACAAAGATCATGAGCATCCATTTGTCTTTTTTCTTCATTGCTTTATGGGTGATAAAGTCTTCTAAGTATCTTTGATACAGTTTCGTGTGTTTAAACCACATTTCAAACTTTTTTGAACCTTTGGCATAAAAAGTTAACGTTAAGAGTAAGAACGGTGTTGTCGGTAAAATCGGAAGAATAATACCTATCAGTCCTAAGATAAGAGAAATAGTTCCTAAAATAATCCAAACGATTTTTTTCATTCTTTACTGACCAATCGTTTTTCACCTTCAAGGTCTCTTATAGGTTTGACGTTTTGGGTCACTTCTAATGTACCTAGATATTCTCCTGTTTTACTTCTTACTGCAAAATAACGAATTAAAACAAACATACCTTTCATTTGAATCCAGAAATCTTCATGATTTTTTCTACCCGATTTAAACGATTCAATAATCTCTTCAACTACATGTACAGATGCAGGTGGATGACACATGGTGACGTGTCTTCCAATAATCGTTTTAGGACGTTCAAAAATCCGTTCGATACCTTGTGTGAAATATTTGACGTATCCATCTTTATCAACGAAAGTCATGTCAAAGGGTAGTGCGTTCATCATTTGATTCGCTTCTTCAAAGGAAAGTGATCCGGTATCAAATGTGACTTCTCCTGCTTTAACCTCAACTTTTTCTTCTTCGTTTTTCTCTCCTTTTTTCCATGATTCTTTGGGTTTATCTAAGAAGTATCCAATTTCATCAGAGGAACTATCAACAATAATCCAATCAAAGAAACTCATATTTTCTAAAAGTAATGGCATTAATATATTTTTTTCTTTAAAGATCATATCTCTTACTTTTTGGAGTGTAAGTTTGATCTTATTCCTGATTTCATCGCTATTGACATCAGGTGTTCCTAAATCTTTTAGAATATGTTTAATCTCTGTACGAATTTCATCATCAACAGCCCACATCACTTTGGGGGGAGCTGTAATTCCTTTTTTCTCTAAGTTAGGAAAGAATAGATATTCTTTTCTTGCATAATGTTTATGAATTTCAAGTAAACGATCTAATCCTACACGAAGCATTAAGTCAGCAGTCTTTCCTGATAATTGGATGTTAGGATCAATTTCTTCAACTATTAATTGTTCGATACGATCGTTTTCAGCTAAAAACACTTGAACAGGATGTCCAGGAATTTTGGTGTGATCTTTTACAGGGTGAATATCTGAAATAGCACCATCAAAAACAGATGCATGCACATCACATAATCTTTGAACTTCTTCAATAGCCATCCCTTCTTTAATTAAGGACTGTTCCATCTCGGAAATTTCTTTTGTTGTCACATCTTCAAAATGAGCTTTAAAATCTTTTTTTGCATCTTCAATCGATTTACCTTCATGTAAACCTTTGATTATATTTTTTAAACGTTCTTGGCGTTTTAAGCCTTCATTGTTGATCCATTCACTCATTGTTAATCCTCCTTGATAGAATATCCATGATTCTTTAGTACTTCTTTTATCGTTTCAAGAGGTATTTTTTTTAACTCGCTTCCTTGTTTGATCGTCATGAACCGACCCACAGTTTGTAACATACCTGGTTTAACGATATCTGTAAATCCTAAACGATAGATGATATCTTGTAGTTCAGGATATTGTTGAATTAATTGATAAATCGAAACATTAAGTAAAATCTCTTTCATAACACCACTCTTTTCTTAGGGCGTTGTTATCTTAACATATTTAAAACTTAATGTTAAGTAAAGTTATAACAAAATCAAAAAGATTATAATCTAGTATGAATTGCACATAATAAATATAAAAAAACACCTCAATTTGAGATGTTTTACGTTTTTTATATCTTGATTTTTGATAAATGAAATGTATGTTTCCTGTAGGATATTGTAAAGAGTATTAAAATCAAACTCATGATGAAGATAAAGACTGGATAATAATAAATGGATACCTTACCAAAGAAAAGTCCTGCGAGAGGTGTAAGCAGTCCAAACCCCATATAACCGATCCCCATCTGTAAACTTATGATTTTTGAGAGCTTATATTTTTCAAATACGAGTGAGTTCATAAACATCATGTTTGGATAAATTGGACCTGCTCCTAAACCAAACATAAAGACAATGATAAAATAAATGAATTCATGATTGAATTTCAAAAACATGAGTATCCCTGCAATAAGCATCAATGCTTCACCAATTCTAACGAGCCACTGCGGATTGACTTTGTGAGATAAAAATCCAGAGATAAGTCTTCCTGCTGTTAAAGCTAGATAAAATGTGGTTGTAAATAAAGCAGCAACCGCATAACCAACACCCTTTTCGATAAAGAAGTAACTTGCGATCCATACACCACCCAAGGATTCAATATGCACATAGATCAAAAAGATAAAAATCGATTCAAAAGCACCTTTTGTGTGCAAGATTTCCTTTAAAGAAATATGACGATGTGTTTCTTCTCTTTGCTCATGGTTTTCTTTTTTCCAAAGTTTAAATGAGGTTAATATAAGTAAAGCTATTAAAATCAAGATACTACCTACAATAATATAGCCCAAACGCCATTCATTTAAGTTTAAGGTATAAGCCATAATCGAAGGTCCCATCGTAACTCCAATCCCGTAAAAAGAATGAAGATAATTCATGTGTTTTGCTTGATAATGAGATGCTAAATAATGATTTAAGGAAACATCAATCGCACCAGCTCCAACACCAAGTGGTAGAGCAAAGAATAGCATTTGATAAAACTCATTCACTTGGCTAATCCCAATTAAGGCTAAACCGGTGAATGAGACACTCACTAAAGTAATCCATTTTGTTTCAAATTTTCGAAGTAATCTCGGTGCATTAAACGTAGATAAAATCGACATAATATAAATCGTAACTGTCATAATCCCTAACGTTTCTAATGATGTTGATAAATCCATTCGAATTAAATTCCATGCAGAGCCTAAAAGTGCATCAGGCAAGCCTAATGCAATAAATGTGATATAGATAATAAGGAGTAAATAAAACGCTTTAAACTTCATGTTAAGCCCTCCAAACCACTTCATTATAGCACAAAAAAAGAATGGAATGTCCATTCTTCATTCTTGTTGTCTTCTCGCTTCTTTGTGTGCATACATGAAATTGTCTGCATCACGCATAATGTCATAAATATTTTGATCATGTTCAGTTTTAACGCTGTAGCCTAATGCTACTGAGATCTTACGTCCTTTAATGACTTCATGATCAAATGTTTCGATTAAACTGTGTTTAAGTCGATACATATCCTCTAACGTTGTATTCGGTACAATGATTAAAAATTCATCCCCACCAATGCGTCCTAATACATCTTTAGGATGAATGGCTTGTTCTAAGATACGACTAATCTTTTTAAGAAGTTCATCACCTGATTGATGTCCATGAAAATCATTCATTTCTTTTAAATCATTGACATCTAAGATCATAATACCTAAGGGTAGATAGCGATCTTTATCTAAATCTTGAATCACTTGGTCCATATAACGGCGATTATATAATCCCGTGAGGAAATCATGATAACTTAAAAATTCGATTTCTTTTTGTTTACGTATTTTTTCAGATATATCTCTAAAAACTAAGACAGAACCTTCATTTGTTTGTTTGATATCGGTGATTGGAGCAATACTCAATTCAATTAAAATTTGCTTTCCTAAACGATTTAAGAGTGTCGCTTGAGGAATCAACCTTTCAGTTGGAGATAAAATAAGGTTTTCAATACTTTGTGTGGTGCCATCCATACGATCTTCAATAAAGATCTTTGTCACTTCACCTAAATATTTACCTAATACATCATTCTCTTTATAACCTAAAATTTTTAATGCTTGTGGATTGATTACCACAATTTTCCCATCAGTATCTGTTGATATAACAGCATCAGCAACCGACAACAATGTTTTCTTGAAGAAATCTCTTTCGAGTGCGAGTTGATCTTGAAGTTTTTTTCTTCCTGTGATATCTCTCGCAGTGCCTGTAAATCCAATCACTTCACCTTGATCATTGGTTAACGCTGAAGCATTGGTATTAAACCATCGATACTCACCTGATTTTGTCATTAAGCGATAGCCTTCAAAGGCATCATGTGTTTTAGTCGCATAAATGCGTTCAAAAAATGCTTCAAGTCGTTTTAAATCATCCGGATGAACAAACGGTCGAAAGGATACATGCATGGTTTCATCTACGGTGTGTCCAAGTAGTCTTGTCCATGATGGTGAAATATAAGTCATTTTTCCATCTAAATCGAGTGAATAAATGATGTCATAACTGTTTTCAACGAGATATTTATAATGCTTTTCACGTTCGATAAGTTCAGATTCCATACGCTTATGATCCGTAACATCGATGTGTGTCCCTACCATAATCAACGGTTTACCATCTACAGTCCAAGTGATTACCTTACCACGATCACTAATCCACACATAGTGTCCATCTTTATGTTTCATTCTGAAGGTCGAAACATAATACTCATTTTTTTTATTAAATACATCGTCTAAAATGCGCTGAGTGGGTTCTAAGTCATCAGGATGCACAAAACGAATCCATGTGTTAATATCGATTGGAGCGAGTTCATAAAGATGATAACCGACGAGATTTGCCCAGGGTTCATCAAAAATGGTTTCTCCGGTTTGGACATTCCAAACCCACGTAGCAGCATTGGTTGCTCTTAAAAAATTTTCATAGTTTTCTTTTTCGAGTTGAAGACCACTGATGTTTTCTTCTAAACCATCTAAATTAATACTTAAACCGATAAGAGATGTCTCATCACCTGTATAGTTTACTTTCATTTTCGAATAAAACCAGACGTAATAGCCATCATGATGCTTAATGCGATGTATCAGTGATAACGTCTGACAGCGATGATTCACACACTCTCTCACATCATTTTTGATTTGGATATGGTCATCTGGATGCCAAATACTTTGCCAAAAATCAGCATGGATCAAATCACACATATTGTCATATCCGAGTAATGTTTCAAACCCAAAAAAAGGTCTCAAAATACCCTTTTTAATATCCCATTGCCACATCGCGATATTAAACTCAGAAATGAGGTTTTCATAAACTTTTTTCTGTTTAGTGTCGCTAGAAACTTGATTTGATGAAAAGTCGTGGTCTGCCATCCAAAAACCTCCACACAGAGTGTTTCATCAGCATTTTAGCATAAATTCATTTCATAATAACATCAAGATTCTTACGTTTTTCTTAAATCAAAAGGAGGATGTGCTCTATCCTCCTCAAATGTTGATAAAAATATTTTTATTGACTAGCATGTTTTCCTGCAACATAGCCACTCGCCCATGCCCACTGTAGGTTGTATCCTCCACAGAGTCCATCGATATCAATCACTTCACCGCATACAAAAAGTCCGGAAACTTTTTTAGACTGTAGGGTTTGTGGGTTGAATTCATGGATGGATAAGCCACCAGCTGTAACTTGAGCATCATCAAAATCTTTTGAACCGATGACCTTAAATCGCCAGTCAAAAAGACGTTGAATAAGTAAGTTTAGTTTTTCTTTATTTACTTGCTTGATTAAAACATGAGGTTCTATATGGACATCCTTTAAAATAGGATGAATCAATCGTTTGTTAATTAAACCGATTAAACTTTGTTCTGCAGTTTTTTCTGATAATAAACTAAATCTTTTCGCGATATCTCTTTTTTCTGGTCCGTTAACCAAAACTACTTTAAGTTCAATCAACTGATTATCTTGAAGAAGTGCGTTTGCTTTTCTGCTGATTTGTAAAATGGTAGGTCCACTAATTCCGTACTTTGTAAATAAAACATCGCCTTGTTCAGTTTGAATACTTGCGCCATGATAGATTAATTCCACAGTGCCAGGAAATTTAACACCATCCATCGCTTTTAAATAAGGGCTTTCAAGTTCTAACTTAACAAGTGCTGGAAAGATCGATGTCATGGTGTGTCCTAAACTTAAGGCAAGTTCATAACCTATGCCATCACTGCCACTTTTAGGCATTGCCATACCACCTGTTGCTAGAATCACTTTGTCTGCATGTAGGATTCTTCCATCTTCTAGTGTAATTTCAAAATCTTGATTTTTCTTAATGCCGACAACTTTAGCTTCATAGATCACTGGAATAGCTAATCTTTCAATCTCATAGACTAAGACATCTACAATGGAAGATGCTTGTTCTGATAAAGGATACGTTTTACCTTCAGATTCAACTTTAGGAATAACACCTAAAGACTCAAAATATGCTAATGTTTTTTTAGGTGTCATTTGTTCAAACACGGGTTTAACGAAATAGGGATGATTATAATGCATTTCAGTTGCATCCACATTGGTAAAATTGCAACGTCCATTACCTGTTGCAAGTATCTTTTTTCCGAGTTTATTATTTCGTTCTAAGATCATAACATCACTTTGATTTTCTTTTGCAGAAAGAGCAGCTAATAAACCACTTGCTCCACCACCGATAACGATTACTTTATTCATAGAATCACCTCATTCATTATATCATGTATAACCTAAAGTCAGAAGATTTTTATGTGCTATAATAGCATCAGGAGATGAATCTATGAGAGCTATATTTGACCGTCAGAAAGCATTTTTTTTATCCGATGAAACGAAAGATTATCATTTTCGTATCGAACAACTTAAAAAATTAAGACAACTTATTCTTGACTATGAGAAAGAAATTACGCATGCACTTTTTAAAGATTTAAATAAATCGTCTTTCGAAGCTTATTCAACTGAAATTGGTTTTTGTCTACATTCACTGACTCGAACAATCAAGCAACTCAAAAAATGGATGAAACTAAAAAAGATTAAGACACCGATATACCAACTCAATACAAAATCCTACATTATGCCTGAACCCAAAGGTGTCATCTTTATCATTGGTCCCTATAATTATCCATTTCAGCTCATTATTGAACCCTTGATAGGAGCGATTGCAGCTGGAAATACGGTTATTTTAAAACCTTCAGAATATGCAAAAGAAACCGAAAAAGTGCTCGAAAAAATGATTAATACCCATTTTGATGATCATTTTATTCACCTTTTTTCAGGTGATCAACACGTCACATCCGAACTTTTAACCTACCCCTTTGATCACATCTTCTTTACGGGTAGTACAAAAGTCGGTCAGATCATTTATGAAGCTGCGAGTAAAAACTTAGTTCCCGTTACTTTAGAACTTGGTGGAAAAAGTCCAACGATAGTCGATGAAACGGCAAACATCAAAGTTGCAGCAAGACGCATTGCATTCGGTAAATGTATGAATGCAGGACAAACATGTATTGCTCCTGATTACTTATACGTTCATGAAAGTATTCATGATTCTTTCATCAAAGAGCTTAATCATGTCATGATGACCATGTATCAACATGAATCCGCATTCGGAACAATCATCAATGAACGTCATTTCAATCGCTTAATCCGTTTGATTGATCATCAAAAAGCTGTGAGTGAAGTGAAGTTATCAGAAAAAGAGCGTCTCATTCATCCTGTCATTTTAAAAGATGTGACATGGGACGATCCCATCATGAAAGAAGAAATTTTTGGACCACTTCTTCCTGTTTTATCCTATAAGGATTTAGATCAAGTGATTCAAATCATTAAAAAACAGGAAAAACCACTCGCATTATATTTATTCTCTACACATAAAAAACACATGCGTAAGGTGTGGTCATCACTCTCATTTGGTGGTGGAGCCATCAATGACACACTGATGCATATCGCTAATCCTTATCTACCGTTTGGTGGTGTTGGACAAAGTGGTATGGGCGCTTATCATGGTAAACACTCATTCGATTTGTTTTCACATCATAAGAGCTTTATCAAGCGTAAAACGTGGTTTGATCCACCCATGGCTTATCCACCGTATTCAAAAAACAAGGAAAAACTCATCAGAAATATCTTAAAATAAAAAAGAGTTCATGTGAACTCTCTCATAAACGTGTGATTAAATCACGCGTTTTTTCTTTGATGAATCATAGCGATTAATTCGTCTATCTTTGATACTGTTTGATCAAAATAAACGGACATGAGACTACCTTTATCAAGATTCCAATCCGCTAAGATAACAAACACATCACAAGCTTTTGCTGCTTCTGCATCTCTGATTTGATCGCCCACATAAATTAAATCTTTTGGTGATAAGTTGCTATATGCTAAGTGTTTCAATAAACCCTCTGGATGCGGTTTAGGTTTTATAACATCATCAAAACCAACGATGTAGTCAAAAAATGATAGTGCATCAAGCATTTTTAACTCTTCTTCTGCAATTTGATGAAGTTCTGAAGTTAGTAGTCCGATATAATAGCCCTCTTCTTTTAAATCATGAAGCATTGTTTTTACACCTTTAAATAATGAAAGGTAAGAAGATCTCATCTTTTCATGAAGTTGATGAATCATCTTCATGTATTCAGGTTTCACGTGGCGATAAAGTTTTTCTAACACTTCAGGATAACCACTTGCAAAAACAAAGTTCAAATCTAACGATTCAAACGATACATCAGAAGGATATATCTTAATTAATTCTTCATAAATCTTTTTTACAAGTGCATTGCTATTTAAAAGTGTACCATCTAAATCAAAAATGACACCTTTCATGCTTACTTGTGACCTTCCTCAAGAACAATACAGATGAACTTAAATGTAGTTTCACCAATGTTTCTAAATTGATGGATGGTATTTCCTGGAATATAAGCATAAGATCCTGCCTTCACATGTTCGACTTTGCCATCAATCATCAGTTCCCCATCACCTTCGATAATGTAATTAACGTGATACCATGGGTGCATATGTTTGGGTGTATACCCATCTTTTTCAACTTCTAACACACGCATCACATAACCATCCCAACCTTCTTTAGGTGAGACTAAAACTTTAATGGATGCGTTTTTAACTTCATTACTGGTTAATACTTTTTTTTCTAACTGATCAAGATGTCCAATCATATTTTTTCTCCTTTAAACTATAAAATAACAACGATTCCGATAATAACAATATAGACGATATATAAGAAATTAGCATTTTCAAATGTGAGTTGGAATTCTCTAATCTTCTGTAAGGGTTTATAATCCTTATGAATCACATAGTGATAGAATAAATAACCAACGATTAAATAAAGAGCATAATCAACGAATGATAAAATATCAAATAAATGCACGTAAGATAAATCAACTTGATAGACAAATTGACCTAGCTCATTATAGAAAATACCAATCAAAATACAAAGCAATGCGATCAAACTCATACCAAGATGCTGTTTAACATTCTTAGGATAGGTAATATCTTGTTTTTTACCAAACAGGATCGTAGAAAACTTAATAAATGATGTCACTGTACCGATGTTGATGATGGTAAATAAAACCATTTTTATCATATCATTTTTAAATGCATATTTAACCAGTGATTTGGATACAAATCCATTAAAGAATGGCGCACCACTGATGGAAAGCATACCCACAATAAGTAAGATGGCTGTCCATGGCATCGTCTTAAAGACTCCCTTAATCTCATAGACTTTCTTAGTTTGATACGCTTTAATCACAATACCCGCTCCCATAAAGAGTAAACTCTTAAATAGAGCATGATTAAAGATGTGTAAGAATCCACCCATATAAGATAAACCTTCCATATGGGATAGTCCCATCACCATAATACCAACTTGTGATACGGTATGATAGGCTAAGATTTGTTTTAAATCTTTTTGCGTGAGTGCAAACATCACACCGATGATAGAGGTCACTGTTCCAATCCAAAAAATCATGTCTTCTGTTTGATAACCAGCACCTAAAAACATTTGATGATTAATTCGAATGAGCATGTATAACGCACCTTTAACCACTAAACCTGATAAAAGTGCAGAAATGGTCGATTGTGCAACGCCATGCGCTTTCGGTAGCCACGTAAAAAGTGGGAATAATGCAGCTTTCACGCTGATGCCTGAAAGCATAAAAATATAGGCAACTTTAATGGTCATGGTATCACTATGTTCACCCATCATCTGTTTAACAAGTTGAATATTGATGGTTCCATAACTGTAGTAAATCAAAATAATACCGATTAAAAACATCATGGCTGCAACTGTATTTAAAAGTAAATAATAAATCGATGCACGAAAAGATGAACCCGTCTTTTTATATGCGATGAGGATCGTTACTAAAATCGTAATTAATTCTAAGAAAACAAACATGTTAAATAAATCATTGGTTTGAATAAGCCCTAAAAAGATACCTTCTAAAAACATTAAGAAAAACAAGAATTTATTTTCTTTTCGGTTCGTATTATAGGTGTAAAGTAAAATCACAAACCACATTAAAAGTGTGAGTGCGATAAACGATAACGATGTGATATCGTTATAAAAACTAATGCGAATCATTTGATTCGTTCCACCAATAATAAGCAGATCGGTTAAATCAGAAGGTAGGCCAATCACATAAAAAATGAAGCTTGCAATCAGTATAGTCTGTCCGACAAAAACAAACCATGCCCATTTTCCGGGTTTAAATAAATACATGATCACTGCAGTAAAGATTGGGATAAACACAAACAATAAAGGTAGTAATTCCATTATTTATCCCCCCTTCTTAAAACAACTTTCCACTCAATTGAACCAAAGTGATGGAAAATCTTGATACAAAGCATCAATGCTAAAGATGTTATCGTAGAGCCAATAACAATCGTTGTAATCATTAATGCTTGTGGTATTGGGTCTACGATATCAATACCCAAACGATCGAGAATAGGTATCATACCACCTTCAAGTTGACCTAAATTCAAGAATAATAAAATAATACCTGTTTCCATAATGGTCACACAAAAAACCGATTTAATAATATTTTTGCTGGTGGCAAGACCATAAAAGCCGATTAAAATGATAATAAATGTTAGAATCGGATTCATTTTATCTTCCCTCCTTCAAAAATGCCGTGAAAATCGCGGTTAATCCTAAAGCAACCTTAATACCAATTAACACATTAAGCGTAATTAAATAGATTTCTTTAGATGATGGGTCATTAATAAAATTTGTGAAAATATGTCCATCCGTGGTGAAGTAACTGATACCACCGATGATAATGAGTAACATAAATAAAATCTTTTCAATCGTTAAGATTAATCCGACATCAATCGTTTTTGAAATATCAATGTAGTAAAGAATCAATATCGCGGTTGCAACAATCGCACCACCTTGGAAACCACCACCCGGAGACGTATGGCCATTAATAATGACATAAAAACCAAACATGAGCATCAGAGGATACAATAATCTTGAAAATGTAACAAATAACTCTGGTGTTTTTTGTTTATCTATCATGAAAGTTGCATTTTTTTCTTGAATGTTATGTTGACTAATCCACATCACACCAGAAACCGCAATCAGTAAGATACCTGCTTCAAACAAACTATCAAACAAACGATAATCTAAATAAATACCTGTCACTAAATTCATACTTCCGGTTTCATTTAAACCATTGGCTAAGAAATATTGTTTCCCAAAGTCATTATATATGACTTCTAAATCAAACATCGAAAGGCTAAATACATATAAAATACCAACGAGCATGATCAAAAGTATAATACGCTTAATCAATGGAATCACCATCCTTAAACGTCACCACAGTAATACTTGGATGATTCGCCGTTAATCTCTTTAATTTTGACATCAGTGTGCTACTTGCTTTACCTTTTAATGTGTAATGATCATTTTCTAAATCATAATCGATGATCAAATCAACATTTAATTCTTTCGTTAAATCTTCTTCACTACCTTCAATATCACAACAAACATTCAAATTTAAATCATAGGTTTGAACAAACTCATTTAAAATGTCATAGACAACACCTTCTAAAACTTCATCAGGATCGATAAATCCATGTCTACTCTTATCTAAAACGATATATTCTCTTTGTCTAGAAATTGAAATGACATAAATGAGTGGAATAATCGCAGCTCCAATCGCAACTTCAGCGATCGCAACGTCTGGTGCTTGATTCATGGTATAAAGCGTTGCTGCTAGCAAACTAAATACAGAAATTAAAATAATGATGGTAAAGTTTTTCTTGTGAAAAACAATAAATAACGAAACAATGATCATGAGCACCTGCAATGCAAATGCAATGTTTTCTGTAGAAAAGAATGAACTCATTTCGATTCCCCCTCTTCTTTAATCGGTATCCCTGATAAATATGCAGATCTAATATTCACATGGGAAGAAATTGGATTTGTTATGAGCAAGAAGATAATCAAAATAATAAATCGAACAATGAATATAAAACTTCCTGAAACAAACATGAGTGCAAATAAAACTAAAAAGCTTGCAACAGTATCAATGGTTGTTGATGATAAGATGCGTGCGTACATATTCTTTAAACTAAAAATAGCAACCATGCCAAAAATTATAAAAAACCAGGATAGAATCAAAATAATGATGGCAACCACATTCATTTTTCTCTACCTCCAGTCATAATAAACTTCGAAAGTAAAGTCATCGTTAAAAATCCAATAATCCCGTAAGAAATGGCAATATCTAAAAGCGTTAAACTATCCATATAAATCGCATAAATAGCTATGATTAAAACCACTTTTGCAGAAATTAAATTAAGCATCAAGATACGATCCCAAAGCCTTGGACCTTTAATCATTCGAACAAATGATGCTATAATGCCTAAAACAAGAAGCATCATGGTAATCAAAAGGAAAAGTTGAATGGTTGTCATTGTTTCTTCTCCTTTTCTTTAAAATATTTTTCAAAGCTATCTCGAATAGGCTTTTCTAGTTCTTCTTGCGTTGTGCCTGGCTTAGCAAGCTGCATCACTACAATCGAATGATCGATAATATCAACTGATATTGTTCCTGGTGTAAGTGTAATTGAATTAGCAACAATACCGACTTGAATAGGGTCTTTTACATCTAAATCAATTGTAAATAGCACGGGTTCATACTCTCCTGAGATCACATTGATGATATAAATAAATGCAGATTTAAAAATCTCAAAAAAAAGTTTAAAAAAATAGAGTATCATTTTATAAAATGAAACACCATGATAGCGAAAACCTTTTTCATCATAAAGAACTGGAAATGCTAATATTGTAACAACAATTGAAAATACGACACCAAATAAAATGGTTTGTAAAGAGAGATTAAAGTGCAGTAAAAGCCAAAAAAACAGCATAAAGAAAAACAATTTATATCGTTTTTTAAGATAATGCATACGTACCTCCTCATCAGGTCTTTGATGAAATTATAGCATGATGACGATTAAATTGGAAACATCATCCCTTAGATGATCATTTGAATATCAAATTTTGATATTTTTTTATCATTAAAGCATCCCACTAACATCTTTTTGGGTTCAGATATATAATAAGTAATCATAACCTAAGGAGAAAAATATGAAAGAAAAAATACATATTAAACAACATATTGCCAAACCCGTTGAGAAAGTTTGGGATCTTTATACCAAACCAGAACATGTGATTCAATGGAATCATGCGTCTGATGATTGGCATTCGACTAAAGCAATCAATGATTTAAGAATTGGTGGTCGTTTTAGTTATCGGATGGAAGCTAAAGATGGCAGCTTTGGCTTTGATTTTGAAGGAACTTACGTCTCTGTTGTTTATCCTAAACATATCGCTTACACCATGGACGATCAACGATTTGTTACCATAGAATTTCATGCAAAAGAGAATGAAACGAATGTTGATGTTATTTTTGAAGCTGAAAGCGAAAATGACGTTGAACTTCAGCGACAGGGATGGCAAGCTATTCTTGATAATTTTAAAAAATACGCAGATAATTTATAAAAAAGAGACTCATATTGAGTCTCTTTTTACTATGTATTATAGGTTGTTGATGAAGTGTCTCCACCATGACCCGTCCAATCCGTATGGAAGAATGCTCCTCTTGGTTCATCGATTCTCTCATACGTATGTGCACCAAAATAGTCACGTTGTGCCTGTGTTAAATTGGCAGGAAGTGTTTTTGAGCGATATGTATCAAAGTAATTTAAGGCTGAGGATAATGCAGGCATAGGTATACCATGCATCACTGCAGTTGCTAAAACATTTCTCCAAGCTGGAATTAACTTAATCAATTCTGCCTTAAAGAAGGGATCTAGCATGAGATTGACTAAGGATGGATCTTTTAAATACGCTTCTTGTATGTTTCCAAGAAAAGCAGAACGAATAATGCATCCACCTTTCCAGATACGTGCGATCTCACTAAAATCAAGTTCCCAGTGATAAGCTTTTCCAGCGACCATCATTAAGTCAAAACCTTGGGCATAAGACACAATTTTAGCTGCATAGAGTGCTTGTTTAAGCGTATCAACCATGTCTTGTTTGCTGCCTTTAAATTGAACTTCTTCTTTTGGGAAATAGGTAGATGCTAACATACGCTCTTCTTTTTTTGCTGACATAATTCTTGCATAAACTGCTTCTGTAATTAAAGAAAGTGCTACATTTTCTTCTAAGGATGTAATCGCAGTCCATTTCCCTGTTCCTTTTTGGCCTGCACTATCTAAAATCTTTGTTACAAGTGGTTTGCCGTCTTTATCTTTAAAAGCTAAAATATCTCCTGTGATATCAATTAAATAGCTATCAAGTTCTGTTTTATTCCACGCTTTAAAAATTTCAGACATCTCATCATGGGATAAAAGAAGAACATCTTTCATAAAATGGTATATTTCAGCAATCAACTGGATATCACCATATTCAATCCCGTTATGAACCATTTTCACGAAGTGACCTGATCCAGATGATCCTATCCATGTTGCACATGGTAAACCATTCACATCAGCCGCTATTTTTTCAAAAATAGGCTTAATATGCTTCCAAGCCTCTTTAGAACCGCCTGGCATGAGTGATGGACCGTTAAGTGCACCCTCTTCGCCACCTGATACGCCACTACCGACAAAATAAAGTCCTTTTGATTCAACATAAGCTGCTCTTCTAATGGTATCGGGATAATGTGAATTACCACCATCAATGATGATATCTCCTTGATCTAAAAGTGGTATAAGTTGATCAATGACTGAATCCACAGGCTTCCCTGCACGAATCATCATCATGATTTTTCTAGGTTTTTGAATAGAATTGATAAAAGATTCAAGATCAACACATGGGATAATCGATTTCCCTTTGGCACGTCCTAAAGAAAAATCTTTCACACGTGATTGATCAATATCATAAGCTGCAACACTAAATCCTTTTGATGCCATATTCATGACTAAGTTTTCACCCATGACAGCTAATCCAATCATGCCAATATCTGCTTTTTTCATAAGGTCTCCTTTTCGCATGTTAAACGTTCTTTGTTTGAGATTCAAGACATTTATATTATAACATTCTTATGACATGTCTGCTCGTTATATGTAAAAGTCTTAAAAAAAATCACCGCTAAGTGATTTTTAATCAATACGCTTATCTTTGATTGATAAGTCAAGAAAGTCTCGCCAAGACATAAATCCTGACATTGTCAATACGTTTAAAATTAAACTTACGATGAGATATAGAGGTATAAAAAATGGTGCATTAAGTGCGCTTCGGTAAAACCATTTAGGTTGATAGGATAAACCTATAGCAATGACATATGGACTAGAAATCAACCAACCTACACCGCTATAATATCCGATAGAAACTAACCCATCAAAAAATACATCATCTGTTATCGCGATAGCTATACATACAATAAACAACCATGAGATCAACTGAATACCTAAGATCAAAATCATTTTTTTTACATCATTTTTATTTAACCCAATTGAAAAGATAAAATAAGTGATTTGAATAAGAATGAGTGAATAAATCCAACAAATGAAATATCCCTTGGGTAATAACGAAATCTGATTTCCCTGTAAAATGAGTGAAGTGAGTACACCCGTATAAATCGACCATATCATATGATATAAAAAGGTGAGTCTGCTTCTAAATTTAAGATAGAGCATTAAAAGAATGATTGGAATAAAAATAATACCAATAAAAACAATATTAGAAATCACAAATTGAGACATGATAAGCATCATAAACCATATGACAGTTACCCATAGATGACTTAACCTTTTAACGCGTAGTGCGTTTTTTTTGTAATCTGGTTGCACTCTAAAATCCCCCTCGTATCAACCCTATTGTTAGGCTTTTTTTTATATTATATCATTCAAAGAATTGTTTTTGTTTTTTTCATAATAAAACTCACCGACATGAACGAACTTTGTAGGTAACCAAGGCTTATCAAACTCAAATTGATAAATCTGATATCCTTCATAAATCTGTACATTTCTACCTATATCAGAGGGTAATGTAGGTGTGCTTTCTACGTTAAATGTTAACGTCTGAATTTCACCATCTACCGTACCGTCATACTGATAATAAGTTGGATATAAGTTGAGTTTCCCAGAGCCCACTTCAACAAGATTACTCCCTCTAAAACTCATTAGCTTAACAGAACCATCTAGGTGATATGATTGATCTTGAATTACTCTATTTCTTACTCGTTCTTCTTGCATATGAAACCATGTATTGATGGCTTTATGCTCAAGTAATCCTTTTTGATCAATCTTAAGTTCTAGAGAACATTTTGGGCATGTTAAACGATCTTTTTGTGCTATGAGTCCTTCATGCATACATTTTGGACATTCATAGATCACATTTTCAAGTCCTGATAAATCATTCATGCGATAGGTATATCCTTTTTGTTCAATAAAATCGGATGGCTTAAACGATAAACCTTCACAGACTTTATGATAAATTTCATCCAGTGAAAGCTTTACTAAATCTTCTTTTGAAATCAGTAAAAACTTTCGTGTTTCAATGCGTCCCTTAAATGTCTTTTTTGTCCAAGGTGGATTTACAAATCCAGCACCCTCATGCTTAATGATATACACATCAACATTCGCTTTTTTTAAAAACTTAGCAATCGAAAAAGCAGGTCTTAAAGTCTCACCCGATGGTGATATCTGA
>MIDA01000066.1 GCA_001830045.1 Tenericutes bacterium RIFOXYA12_FULL_35_10
AAAATATTCTAAAAAAAAGGAGAATTAGAAAAATGATAGAAAGATATACAAACAAAAGTGCAAATGTAAGCGTAGAGGCTACATATGTTGCACTTAATGATTCAACTCCAAACTATGGAGCAGAATACTTGAATGCGGGTTCAAACACCCTTGCACTAATCAAGTTTAGTGGCCTTGACTTATCTAAGTTTGATAAAATTGGGAAAGCTGTTTTAAGACTCATCGTATCACAAGATGCAACGATCATTCAAGATCCAATTTTAAAATCAGAGATTTATGTTCAAAGAAATATTGAAGACTTCAATCCAGAAACAGTTATCTGGACAAATAGACCAGCAACATCAAATATTAATGATGCAGCAGTTTTGGTACCAAAGGTATATACGGTTGTCGGAGATATGACACCTCATTTTACAATGATTGAAATTGATTTGAGTTCTATTTTTAACTATTGGAAGAAGTATGGAATCACTACTCATGGAATTACAATCTTAAAACCATCTGGTATTATGTCAATTCTTGGCTTTGACGCATATGAGGATAAAGGTATAAGGGATTATTTCATTATAGAGGACTCTAAACTTGATGGGTTAGCTCCTCATTTAAGTCACACACCTGTGGATTGTGGATTTGCAGGTAAGGTGTTTATCAACGATTTAACAGGTAAAACAGTCCATCAAATTAGTGGATTTCAAACAGAATCAAATCTTGTACCAATTACATTTACTGCTTTTCAATCTGAAAAAAGTCTTGATGGATTTGGTAAAACAAATCTTATGGGCTCTAAATATAGAGCTAATTTTGAATATGCATTCAAAGTTGAAACAGATCGTGCAAAATTGATTCATCCAAATGGTGCTGAAAGTATCTTTATGAAAATGACTAAAGATGAAGCAGCTGATTATGATATTATCACGCAATCAGAGATTGTTTATGTGGATTTATCCACTTATGCATATGCTACAATAAGCGGTACAATCATTACAGTGAAAAATCAAGATAAATCTGTGATGGTTTTTGATCTAAACAAAATGATAAGTTTCACATCAAAAGATAACGATGTCATTAACTATCATTGGCTAAATAATAAGCTAGACTATATTGATAATGATGAAGGTCAAAGAGTCAATTTTTCTTATGATGTAAATGGAAGAATCGTTGATGTAGAGTTTGTAGAAGAAAAAAGATTATTAGAGTTTACTTATGATGCTTTAGACAATATAACAAGTATAAAACTAAATAAATGGATTATAGATCCATTAAGTTCGCAAGGAGCTAGAATTTATACAGAGTTAGAATCAGCATCTTTCCAAAAAACTACATCATTATTTCAAACGGTTGATGAAAAAACGAATGATCGTGTAGAATTTGTTTTATCAAGTGAAAGTGTCACAAAAGTGTATGTTAAAAAACATGCAACAAACACTATTGTGAGCGAGTTAAGTTTCACTAGAGTAAATGATAGAACAATAATTGAAGATTATTTAGGAAAAAAACAATATTTGAGTTTTGATAGCTATGGTCAACTGACACATAGACTAGATGAGTTTGGTAATTCACTTAAAGTAGAGTACAATTTAGTAGGTAAAGATGGTACATCAAGAAAAGTGTCCTCAAAGTCTGAAATTCAATCTAATAAAGGGAATTTAATTAACGATCCAAGTTTTGATGCGCAAGTTGGTGAATATCATACAGATACTCAAGGTTGGAAAAAGAATACAAATACAAATAATATAGTAAAATCTTTTGATGACGGTGTTTTTGGGAATCAATGTTTAATGGTTAGAAAATTTGGTAGTGGTGCAACAAGCATCTATCAAGAAATACCAGTTAGTCCTGGTGTTTATAAATTTATTGGTTATGAAAAAAGAAGAGGAATTAGTGGTAATCCAACTGTTAGAGCGGTTGCTACTTATACTATTCAAAGACTAGCTCAAGGCTCAGAAGTAGGTGAACTTGATGACTCTGGAAATGCATGGGTAAGTGATACTGTTACTACAACTTCTACAACTGGTAGTTTAAGTGGCACAACACATGAATGGCAAAAATTCGAACTTAGTGTAACCATTCCAACAGGTGCAACTTCATGTAGTATCAAACTAGAAGTATATGCAACACATACAACTGGTGATCTATTTGTTGATGATTTTCAGTTATCTCAATCTGAACAAGCAGTTAATTATAACCTGATTCCAAATGGGTACTTTGAAAAAGATACTTCAACTACACCAACAGGTTGGCAACATGAGAATCTATCTGTTCAAGATGTATTGATTATCAGCAATCCAGAAGAACCATATACATCATTTATTGGGAATCGAAAGATGAGATTTACTAGTGATTTCACAAAAACGAAAAAGTTATATAAGGCTTTTGATATTTATGGATCTGCAGGGGATGAATTTTTAATTTCTGGCTGGTTTGAAGGTAAAGTTACAGGAAATGAAGAAGCATTTATGAAAGCAGTTGTTTCTTATGATACAAAACCTACTGAAACATTTATTTTCTCTCTTAATCCAAATGATGATGGATGGCAAAATGTCACAAGAGGATTTGTTGCAAAAGATGCTTATCACGGTATAGAAATCTCTATAGAGCATAGAGGAATTTATGAACTTTGTTTTGATGCATTACAGTTATATTTAAATAGTTCATCAAATATTTATCAATATGATGATATGGGAAATATGATGGATTATATGAAATCTAAGTCTTCAAATGAATCTATAAGAAATGCATCTGGTGAAGTGCTAATAAGTACTAACGGTCAAGGAGAAACGCATCGATATACATATGATGATAAAAAGCAACTTACACTTGTCAAAGATAATAAGGGCAATCGAGTAAGAAATACTTATGATTCTAAAGGTAATCAAACAAAAATGGAGTTAGAGTCTTCTTTGGGTAAAATGACTCATAACATGACATTTAATACAAAAAACCAGCTTACTAAAATAATTGATGAATTTGGTTTTGAAACTAACTACATTTATGATGATGAAAATAGATCAAGCGAAGTTATTAATCCTTTAGGACACAAAGATAAGTCTGAGTATAATGAGTTTGATCAACTGATAAAGATCATTAAAGAAAGCGCTTCAGGAACAAATGAAAGTTTAAGTTATGTCTATGATGATGCACGTAACCTTAAAAAAATTATTGTTGATGCTAACACACGCTATGAATTTTTCTATGATGTCTATAATCAACTCATTGAAGTGAAACTAAATAATTATACGATTGTTAAATATGAGTATAATTTAAAGCAACAGATGATAAAACAAACTTACGGATCATCTGGAGATTATTATGAGTTTGCATATGATGAAAAAGATAGACTAAAGACCATCAAACTCAATGGATTAATGAGTTCTTTATGCACATATACTTATGATGATTTTAATCGTATTGCAAAAGTAAACTACAAAGGTGTTACGACAAATTATTCTTATGATCGTAGCGGGAAACTGATTAGAAAAACAGATAGTCAAGGACAATCAGAAAGATTTATTTATGATAATATTGACACCATTCAAAAATCAACGATTGACATTAACGGTATGGTAAGAAGTTTCGAATACATCATGCCTTACGAAACATCGCAAGACAATTTTGATGGATTCCTTAATCGACTTGATAAGGCTTATAGTGACGAGCGTATAACAACTATAGCTGGCGAAAAAGCACAAACTGGAATGACACCATTTTTCAAGTATAATTATACAATCGAAGAAAGTTTGGATTTCCCATATTCGTTTATCCAATTTGGAAATCCTGGTGCACAAGCTAACTACAATTTAAACTATGCCAACACAAGACGTTCTTATCATTTAGCAGATCATTCTAAATTTGATTATGCTCAGTGGAAAGCAAAGTTTGATAAGAAAAAAACAGCTTATGGTTGGTTCAATGTGAATGCTAATCGAACATATCGACAACGTTTATTAACATTTGGAACATACCAATACTCAAAATGGATGATTCTTTCATTAGAGACCAATAATACATTAAGAATTACAAGTGGTGCACAAGTGATTGATATTCCTAGTAGTGTATTTTCATATACACATAAACCATGGTCATTTATCTCATGGCAAATTGAGACTATTAATCAATCGATTAAGTTGAGAATCTTCATTGATGGCGTATCTATCCCTGAACAAACGATTAACTTAGTTGATGGGACAACACCGGTTTTAGTCAGTGATATGACACAGTTAGGTGTTGGATATACAGTAACAAGAGGTTATGAAGAAGACTGTCCAGTAGATCCGTTTAAGGTCATGTATTTAGCAGTTGGCGCATATGATTATTCTGAAGAAGAAATATCAAAAATCTACAACCTATCAGTACCTTATTTTGAACAAGCTCAAATAAGAAAACAAAGATCTGGCGTTCTATATCATGATCATCAAGCTTATGAGGGTTTTGATGTTACAACACTTAAAGGTACACTTGTCTCTGAAAAAGGTATTCAGCCAGAAAGTTATGGTTATCAAGCAGCATCTTATAAATTAGATAAGAGTAAACTTTTCGAGTATGATGACTTAAGAAAGATTCATGTTTATGGCAGTTATGAAGACAATGTCAAAGACTTAGGAACAAATAAAGCTAAATTAGTATATGACTTCAACTTAAAAAATGAAGGTACAATCTCACTTAGATTTAAACCTAAAATGTTAACGAGTGACCTTAGAACGATATTATCACTTCAAAAGGGTACTGAAACACCATTGGGGTTATATGTGAACAGTGTCAACCAATTATGTTTGACATTAAGTCAATTTGAATCGTTATCAGTTCCAGTCAATCATGATGCTTGGAATCATCTTGTCATTAGCTGGAGTGGTAATTCTTTATGGATCTATCTAAACAACAATCAAATGATTCCAAAAACAAAATCTGTATCATTTGATCAATGTAAACTATCTATTGGATCACTCATCAATAGCTTAGAACCTACATATCACTTTAATGGACAGTTTGAGATGTTAGCATATTCAGATCAAGTAGTAGATACAATAAAAGTAAGTCAGCTTAGAACCTCATATCAAACAGTTTCAGTAGAATCAGTTTATGACTATTTAGGTCGAAAAGAAAAAGAAGAAATCAAGATAGGTACACAAGTATTAGAATCTAGTATGACATATAAATCACCTGGTATAGGAAAAACATCGATGCAGGTCGAGAATTTAGAAACTTATACTGGTGAAAATATCACATATGTGTATGATGATTTAGGAAATGTCATTCATATGGATACTGCTGATGGTATCTATGATTACGAATATGACTATATGGGTAGATTGATATTAGAATATAATCCAGTATTAGATCAAACCATTAAAATCGAGTATAATAAGCAAAATATTGCCTATAAGAGATACTATGTTGGAAAAACAACAACAATAGATAAAGAGATGGAGTTTTTGACAAACTCTGAAAATCAACTCTTATTTGTTGATACAATTAAAGATGCGAATGTTGTCTCATTTCCACTTTCATATCCAAGTAGTTATCTAGGTAATCCAACAATGATTGGTTCGAAGACATTGTCATGGGAAGGAAGAAAGCTCATAGCGATTCCATCTGATAATGTTTCATATACTTACAATGAGCAAGGTATTAGAACCAAAAAGATTGTAGATGGTGTTGAAACCAAATATCATCTAAAAGGATCAAATATCATAGCAGAAACAACAGACTCAGTAACAACTTTCTTCATCTATAATGAGCAAGATGAGCTTGTTGGATTCGAATACAATAATAATCATTACTTCTATGTGAGAGACTTGTTAGGAAAAATTACAGAGGTTATTGATAAAAATGGTACTGTTATGGTATCCTATAAATATGATGCATGGGGGAAATGGATTAATAAGGATACTGCCTCAAATGGAACAACACTTGGTGACACTTTAGTTACAGTCAACCCATTTATCTATAAAGGGTATTACTATGACAGTGAAACTGATTGGTACTACTTAAAGACCAGATATTATTGTCCAGTGCTTTCTCGATTCATTAGTATTGATAATGTTAGTTGTCTAGAACCAAAGGATATAAACAGTGTTAATCTGTATTTATATTGCTCAAATAATCCAGTGATGGGAACTGATTCAGATGGCGATTTACCTTTCTTTGTGATTACTACTCTAGTTGGCGCAGTAATAGGAGGTGTGGCTGGAGGAATAAAGGCGCATAAAAATGGACAGTCAGTATTAAAAGGTATTGCGAAAGGTGCGCTGATTGGCGGAGCAATAGGTCTAGCAGTAGGAGTATTGTATGCAGGTGCTGTCGCAAGTAGTTTCACTGCATCAACAACTGCGGTTATTACTGGCACAAAAACAGTAGCAGCTATGTATGCTACAGGAGGTTTCACAGCAGGAACCTTGATGATTATTGATAATTTATCTAATGCAGTTAATCAATTTACTCACGTATTTTGGTCTGGCGGAGATATTGCTAAAGACAAAGCTCAATATGTTGCTAATCAAATTGGCGGAAAAACACTAGAAATGACTAGGTTAGGAAGATATTTAGAGTCAATCAAGAATTCTAGAGATATACCATACAGAGTCTGGGAATTAGCTTCCATAAATTTTGCATCTCAAGTACAGTCCAATTCTACAGCGCATGCTATATTATACTATCCTGCTATGAGAGAAGATGCAATTTGGTTAGTTCATGAAGCTCAAATATTGGCAAAAAAATTAGTGGAAATTGTGAAAGGATGGTTTTAATTTGATGGAATATTTTAGAATGAGTGTTAGATTCAATAAAAGTACGTTAGATGACTTTGGTTTAATTAAATCAGTTGAAGGATTAATAACTGATAAGATAGATCACTCAATTTGGAAAAAAACAGAATTGCTTGACTTAGGATGGGGTAATGAAAATGGGTTTTATAAGACACCACTTCCTGGATTTGATGATTTAAGCAAACTTGTTCTTGAGTTTTCCTACAACAAAAAAAATAACAATATTGATACAATAAATTTTTACGGTGCTTTGGCTATACTACTACAACTATATCCTGTTTTATTACTTGATAAAGTTGAAGAATATGATCTTAAAGGCAAGTTTGAAAGCAAAAAAGATAAAGATTTTTTTGAATTAGTTAAATTGAATATTCAACCTAAAATCAGTTTAGAAATTGCAACAAGAAATAAGAATAATACAGAAGTAGAGCATTTCAAGAGATGGCAAAAAATATTCAGTAAATATTTATAGCAATACTTAGATTCTTACAAACTTAACGGATTCAATTATTTAACAAGCAGTTATAAATGTTATTAAATTAAGTTACTTATAAAACCAATGTTCTAGAGGACATTGGTTTTATTGTTTAATCAAGAATAAGTGTTTGAAAAAGTTATTAGTGGATATGCAAAACTATTAAGATTATAAATTATCAGTAATTTGATGTGAATTTAAGACTAGGACTTTATCTATTAAGTTTCGTTCTGTATCTATATTATAACTATAAATTTCATCTTCATCTGAAAAAAGCAAAACTCCGTTGGGAATAGAGTAAAACTCCGTTGAACGCGAACGATTTTAGAGTAAAACTCCGTAATGACAAGACAATTCAAACTCAAATGGCACAGAATTTGATTTTGATCAAGCTCTTGAAGCGGGATTATTAGGTGGAACATTTAATATATTTTCTGCATACTTAGCTGGTACCAGTCAAATAATCAGCTCAACTGGTAAAACCATTTTAGACAATCAAAGATATGTTTACTATGCGTTATCAGGATATATTGGATTTGCTGGTGAGGCTTTAGTACAATCAACAGTTTACGGATTAAACAAACTCAATGAATGGCTTGACAAAAATAAAGATAAAATTAAGAAGTACATACCCTATATTGTATAAGGAGATAACTTATGAAGATTCGATTTTATAATAACACTTTAAATGTTTTAACCTTTATAGTAATGGAAATGTCTTTAATATTTTTCATAGTATTTACAGTACACTTGAACGAAATAATTCCAGTTATTATTGCCACAGTAGGTTTTGTGGTAATGAGCATAGTTCTAGTTTGGTTCATGAGAACGCATTTCTATAGAGTGCAGATTGATTATGAAGGTATCACATGGTTTTTTAGGAAAAATAATACTGTATTTGTCAAGTGGGAAGAAATAGACTCATTACAAGGATCAAGCGAATGGAGAATAGGAAGTGTCAGAGTATATTCCAAAATGATAGATGATAAAGATCTATATTTTAACGTGAACTACTTTAGATTAAAAAAAATAATTAATATATGCCCAATTGATGATCTTAAAATACAGCTTAATAAAACTCGAATTTTCTATACGGAATCAAAAAACTTAAACAATAAAGATAAGTAGCATTAAAATTACAGTAAAAAGCTGTTTCAAATACGAAACAGCTTTTTATCTAATAAAATAAGATATTATTGAAATATTTTAAATATAATATTCTTAGTAGAAAATTGCTTATATTATAAGCCTCATAATTCATTTTGTTTTCTAAGAGACAAGAGAAAAATTTTATTATTGAATAATCACAAATAGCTATTTTGATAAGGTTTATATATATCATCGTTCATGAATAGCAATAAATAAAAAAAGTCTCCGTCAGAAAATAAATAAACTCTGTTATGACAAGATAATTACGCAATCAATCATTCTAAAAAGTCTAAAAATATGTTACTATGGTTTTTTAGTAATTGTGTGAGTAAACATAAAAACAGTCAATTTGATGTTTCTTGAGTACACACAACACCCTATTTTCGAGCAATATGGTGCACTCAACGCATGTAGAGTCTATCACGTTGCTTTCATTAAAATAGCACTTGTTATATACTTGACACATACTTGACAGCACTCTATATTTAACCCAAATTAATAAAAATCAGCCATCAGATGACCTTCATAGGTATCCGATGGCTTTTTTTGTCTATGTGTGCAAATTTCGTCCATTGTGGGAACATATTTTTTGATGAAAAACGGGCTTTTTTGTCCGAATGGTTGTCTTACGCAACATATTTAATTCAACATGGTAGTAACAACAAAAACTTATTATCGTTCAAAACCGGTGTAATTTCATTGACTGCTTATTTTGTTGTGATATAATATACCTATATGAATGAACGCTCATATAGATAGGAGATTAGTATGGATCAAAAAGATATCATTGAGTTTTGTGAATGTAAT
>MIDA01000067.1 GCA_001830045.1 Tenericutes bacterium RIFOXYA12_FULL_35_10
GTATAGAAATTGGGTAATTCTCTAACGTCTCGTCCTAAAGCTTTATGTTCATTAATTGCAGCTTTGACACCTGCAGCACTAAAGACATAAGACTGCATTAAACGAAGTGTTTTTCCATCTTCTGTTGAATCATCCGGATAAAGTGAATCAGTGATTTTACGTGTGGTTTGAATGTATTCTTCACTTTTTACTTCTTGACGATCAGAAGGTTCAGTTGACCATAAACGAAGTGTTGTAACAACACCATTTTGATCACCAACGATTTTTACGTCATAAGGTACTGCTTTAATCCATTGTGGGTTAATTAAACGGGTATGTTCAACATAACCAAACAAAGGAATTTCAATCGCTTCGCTATCCATTCTTTTTTCCCAAACAAAGGGTTTATTTAACCATGGATCTGGAAATTCAACCTGTTTATGATTTTGAATGTCTTGCATAAAGAAACCGTGTTGATAACGAAGTGAATTACCATAAAGTGGTAGTCCCACGGATGCTGCTGAATCTAAGAAACATGCAGCGAGTCTACCTAAACCACCATTACCTAAACCAGCATCACTTTCAGCATTTTCAACTTCATTTAAGTCTAAGTTCCAATCATCAAATACTTCTTTGACAATGTGATAATTTCCAGTGTTATAGAGATTATTGGTAATTAATCTTCCCATTAAAAATTCCATGGAAAAATAAATCGTCTTCTTTAACCCTTGAGTCTTGACGACTTCATTGGTTCTATTTAACCCCTCTTCTAGGGATTCATCGAGCATTTTTGCTAAAATAGTGTATCTTTGCTCAACGGTTGATGCTTCAAGCGTTGTTTGATAGATTTCATTAAGACCATTCAAAAAGGCCTGCTTGAAGGCTACTTTATTGTTAAATGATGTTTGCATTGTCGTCTCCTTAAGTTAATATACATTAATATATTAACATATTTTATGTCTGAGTTATGTATGCCACCGTTTACATATTCAAATTATGTGTAACTTACGCAAAAAAAAGGTATGCAAGAGCATACCTTTCACATTGCAATTTCGGATTTATTTAGCGATTAATGCAAATGCTTGTGAAGATTCATACTTAACGTATACGAAATAGTATGTACCAGCTGCTAAAGCTGCTGGGTTGTCATTCCATCCACCTGCCATGTCAACGTTTTCTTCAACGAATGGTGGAACGTATAATGTTTCAGGAGTTAAGTTTTCAATTTCACCTGATTCTGGGCTTTGACCCCACCAGTTTGGAACTTCATCGCCTAAATCTGTGCGAATCATCTTCACTGTTAAGTTACCGTTAAGAACTGTTTCAACGCCATTAATCTTATAAGTTACTGTCCAACCAGCATCGCCAGCAGGTAAAGTAATTTCTAAAATATAAATATATTTTGCGCCTTTAGTTTCGTCAACGATTGATTCAATTCTTTCATCGTTACGAGCGATAGCAGTCATCTTAAAATCTTCATTACCAACTGCGTCTCCCCAACCTGCAAATTGACCTGTAGCATAGTAGTCATGAGTTTCATCAACTAAAACTTCTCCGCTAACACAACCAACTAATGCAAATGCTCCGAATAATGCAACTAACAATAATACGAGCTTTTTCATAGTATCCTCTCCTTTTTCTTTTGAAATAAGCGCTTTCATTATATCATTTTATTTAACTTAATAACAATCATTTACGATTCAAATCAATTGTGAAACCGTTATTTTATTATCACACTAGTCAAAGGACCGAGTGTTAAGATGTTTCCATCGAGTGTTGCAGTGCCTAAGCCTGCATAACCTCTAATGATGCTAAATGATTGATTTGTGTATAAACTTAAATCAATTTGGATTTCTGTTAATCCGGTGTTGTGAAAAACACCAACTGTTGAATTTTGATAGGTTGATAAAAATCCCCCAAAGGTTGAATAATCACTAAAATCTAAGATGGTGTATGTTCCGCGTGCAATTTCAGGATTAGCTTCTCTCAGCAAAATAACCTTCTTATAGTGATTGTAAATACTTAATTCATCTCCTAGTTGATCTCTTACTGTGCCATTGGTTTGTCTATCAATATCATAGGTTGAACCCGCAGGGTCCTTGACAGGATCCTTATCGCCCCATAGCATAGCAAGACGTCTATTGGCATCTGTATTTTCAGTACCACGACTACCCTTCATACCGATTTCTTCACCGTAATATAAGAAAGGTGTGCCATATGTCCAAAGGTATAAATTCGCAGCCATTTGCATTCTACCATCAGCCACTGAAAGATAACCAGCAGCACGATTCATATCGTGATTAGAAATAAAGGGTTGTAAAATCGCATTAGGATTAACATTTGTAATCAAATTACGATAGTTACCTAAATATTTTACAAAACTATCGACTGATTCAATCCCATTTGCAGTGAGTGCAATCATGCCTTCGGATTGTGCCATACCAAAATCAAAATTGCTAAAACTTTCATAATAAGTCGCAATTTGAATATCAGGAGACCACGTTTCACCGACAACATATGCATCTGGTTTAATCTTTCTAACTTCATCCATAAACCAGTTCCAAAACTCAACGTTTTTACCATGTTCGTTATAGTAAACATACTTCGTAGCATCCAGTCTAAAGCCAGAAACACCTAAATCAAACCAGAATTCTAAAATAGAAATGATTTCTTGTCTAACTAAATCACTATCCATATTGAGTTCAGGCATGGTATCAGAGAAGTTAGCTTCATAGTAAAGATCGCCTTCAAACGGATAATATGTTCTACCAGGAATACGTTCATCAGATGTTTTAAATGCATAATATTCAAGATAAGGTGAACTCATATCACCTGCTTCATACGCATCTCTTGCTGCTCTAAACCATTCATGATAAACCGATGTATGGTTTAACACTAAATCAATAATAATATCGATACCACGTGCATCTGCTTCTTCTGCAAGTTCCTTAAAATCATCTAATGTCCCGTAAGCAGGATCAACCGATTTATAGTCTCTCACATCGTATTTATGGTAACTTGGCGATTTCATAATCGGCATGAGCCATAAACCTGTCACACCCAAACTTTTACCTGATGAAAAATCACCATCATTTAGGTAATCAAGACGGTTAATAACACCTTGTAAATCACCAATACCATCTTTATTTGAATCCGAAAATGCACCTACAAAAATTTCATAGTAAACACGGTATAAGTCATCTTGTGGTTCGATTTGAACATCATCTAAGATAACTTCATGCTCTTTTGGTTTACAGGATACTAAACCAACAACTAAACCTAAAAGAACGAAAACAAGTAAAATCTTTTTCATGAATTAACCTTTCACTGCGCCGGCAGTGACACCTTCAACGTAATATTTTTGCATTGATAGGAAGAGTGCAACAATGGGGATTGCAACAATCACACTACCTGCAGCAAACATGGTAAATCTGTTTGGGTCAACGGTTGACTGAGATCCGTATAGCATCGAATAAAGTCCAACAGCAACCGTATGAAGTTCGGGGTTTGTTTCCCCTAAGATCACCCTGGCAAAAATGAAGTCCATCCAAGGTCCTGTAAATGATAAGAGTGCTGTATAAATGATGATCGGCTTAGATAGTGGAATAATAATTTTCTTGAAAATTTGGAAATTGGTTGCTCCATCAAGTCTTGCTGATTCAATCAATGAATTAGGAATCAAATCAAAGAAACCTTTAGCAACATAAAATCCGAGTCCTGCACCAGCTGAATAAGCAAGAATCAGTGCAAAGAGTGTTTGTGTTAAATTCATCGCTTTTAAGATATAGTAAATTGCGATAATGGACATAAACCCTGGGAACATCCCTAAAATTAGAGCGATGTTTAAGAAACTCTTTCTTGCTTTAAATTTCAGTTTACTCATGACATATGCAACTGACAATGTAAGTGTTGTTGATATGACAAATGAGATTACGGAAACAAAGAGCGTATTCATAAACCAACGAGGGAATAATGTGTTATTGAAAAGGTTGACAAAGTTGTCAAATCCAATAGCTCTTGGAAAATAGTTTGATACAACAATACCGATCAATTGGCCTTGGTCATTCTTTTCTGTTCTGAATGCTGAAAGTATAATCCATAAAATAGGATATAACCAAATAATCGACATAATAACCAGCGTTACATAACCAGAGATGGTTGAAATTTGTTCTTGACGCTTAACACTCTTAAATTTTTTAGGTTTTGCATCACCATTTCTCATTGGAACGCCTCCTCTTCTTTATACGCTTTACTCTTACGGTATGACAACAAGGTGCCTGTTGCTGTGATTAAGAACGTGAAGATACCGATGACAGAACCCATATTATACTCATTTTCATCAATGGTTAACTTATATAACCATGTAACAAGTAAATCTGTTGATCCTGCTTTATAACCACCACCAACGGCAGGTCCGCCACCCGTGAGCAAGAAAATAATGTTAAAACTAGTAATATTACCGACAAATGAAGTAATCAAATAGGGTGTTGTGACAAAAACAATGTAGGGAATCGTAATACTGATAAATGCTTGTCGTTTCGTTGCACCATCAATTTGAGCCGCTTCATAGAGATCAGTTGGAATATTCATTAATATACCGGATGTCATGAGCATCGTATATGGAATACCAACCCATAGGTTAATGAATAATACCGAAGCTCTCGCTGTCATTGGATTTGTTGCTGTACCCAAAAATGAAATTGGATTGTCGATAAGTCCAACTGTCATTAACAAATTATTGACAGGACCATATTCAGATAAAATACTTCTTACAGCAAGAAGTGATAAAAACTGTGGAATCGCAATCGTTAAAATGAAGACTGTACGCCATAGTTTTTTGAGCTTAATTGTTTTCTTATTGATGAGTAATGCAAGTAAAATACCTGCAATATAGTTAGAGAACGTTGCAAAAAATGCCCATACAAGCGTCCAACTTAAGACAGGTATAAAGCGAACAGAAACTTCACCCTGACCTGAAAACACGTTTTTAAAGTTCTCAAATCCAACCCAATCGAATAAGACTTGTCCTGCTGGATGTTGTGCATCAAAGTTTGTAAACGCAATTAAAATCATGAACACAGTAGGTAGAATCGTGAAAACAACAATACCTAAAATCGCTGGAGTTAACATGGTCATATGGAATCTTGAATCCAGTAACTCAGCTAAGTCCTCTTTAAATGATAAAACTTTTTTACCATCTCTGATCAGTAAATCGTTGTGATAAGAACTATTGATGTTTGATAGATAACCTGCGATAAACATACCGATTAAACCTAACGTGACGACACCAAAGAGCATCATAAGCATCGAGTTATCTGTTGGTGTAAACACATCACCTTCAACTGTACCTAAAGTGATAAAGTTTCGTAGTGCATCTAAACCAATCGGTGTACCGTTAACTGTAGGTGAAGTGAACAAAATAAAGAAAAAACCTAGTTGGATGAATAAGTAAATAAAACCTTTGACAAATTGTTTACGCGCAAGTTGACCAAAACCCATGACGAAATGCGAAACTTTTGTCACTGCACTTGCATCCATGAATCTCTTACCAAAGCGCACAAATCTTTTCTTCACACCTAAAACAAAGCGCACAAGGCTACGGTAGATACCGTAGCCAATGCTTTTAATAGATTTAAGGATGGAGGAAAAGATTTTTTGAATTACACCTTGCTTTAACGCATTTCGATCATTCATTGTATCCTCCTCAAAGGCTCAAAGGTTATTCCTTATTGCCCGTCTTCCAAATGTTTTCAATAATTAGTAGTTGTGCTTTGATTTGATCAAAAGATGTGAATAAACCGGTTTCTGTACCTGATTTATTTTCTAAGATTTCTAAGATAAGATCTGGTGCACCTTTTGAATAGTAATAGAAATTGAAACGGTTATCAAAGCCAAAAGGTTGTGGAATACCATGTTCAAACATTTCAATTTGTGCAGAAGCTAATTGAGCTTCAAGCGTATTACCAGTCATTGATTCAAATTCAACAGCTGCATTTTTATAAGCTGGTAAATTTTGAACTTCTTCATAAGATGCTTCTTGAACATCTTTGCTTGATAAGTATTTGACGATATCTTGTAAGAATTCTTGGTATTTGCTACCTTTCTTCATGACAAACATCTTTGTATCAGCAAATGTACCTGATTGGAAAACTGTACCGGCTGTGACACTGCCGTATGCATCAGCTTCAGTAATGGTGAATGTTGGAAGTTTAACAATACCTAATTTGCTACCAAGTGCTGCTGATGCTGCATTATAATGCCATGCACCTGAAATAACAGATAATGAAATCTCATCTTTTAGTTCAATTTGCCATCCTGAATCGGTAGGACGTTTGGGACCATTTTCATGTGTAAAGAAACGTTGACCCCACTTCATGACTGAAACTGTATCATCACCTGATGCAAAGTTATTGTTGATATCGCCACCATAATATAACTTTAATGATGATTGTCCTGTTTCTGCATTTGTTGCTAGTAACAAGAATGAATTATTAAATCCATCTGTACCTGTTAATGATAAAGCTTGTTTATTAGCTGCTTCTGCTGCTGCTAAAATGCCTTCCCAAGTTTGTACTTGTTCTGTAGTGATAAATTCTTTATTGTAATATAAAACTAGTGATTGTGCGATGTATGGAACTCCAAATGTGTATGTTTGACCACCGACAACACCTTTAATGACTTCTTTAAATGAATCTGGATTGTCATTTTCGATTTGAGCAAGTAGATCAGCATCGGTCACTGGAGCGATACTGCTTGAACCGGCAATAAGTTTACCTAAGTTATCGTGTGCTACTGTGAAAATATCTGGACCAGCTTCAGTATCTTCTAGGAATGTCGCTGCTGCTGAACCCGTATCAGCACCCTTTACTAAGATTTCATGTGGGAATGCTTCTCCATTGGCTGTTTCATATGCTGCGAGATAATCTTCGATGACACCTTCATAAAATTCAACCGATTCGGTACCCACCCAAATGGTTAATGGTGCATCTTTTTTACATCCGACTAATACAAAGACAGATGCTAAGACTAAAATTAAAAATAATATCTTTTTGTTCATGTTTTCCTCTCCTTCATTTCATGAAATTACGCCTTCATTCTACCATTGAAGTTATATTTATGCAAGCGTTTACGCTAGTGGTTAACAGTTTACTTTTTCTTCATTTTATAGTATGATGAAAGCGATTTATGAGCTGCTGATATTGATAAATTAAAGTTTAGTTTTTAATGAAATCAAACAGTTTATAGGAGAGGAAATAGCATGAAAAAATTATTGATTTTGGCCTTTATGGTGCCATTAATCGCCCTTATGTTTAGTATGGTTGTCAGGGCTGCTGCGGTAACTGATGTGTATGTTCACTATTATCGCTACCAAAATGATTACTCTGACTGGAATTTATGGGCGTGGAAAAGCAAACCGGTTTCACAAGATGGAGCAAGCTTTACTTTCAGTGAAGATGATACCGCTACCAGTTTTAACTATGGTGGTGTTGTATCAAAAATAACACTTGAAGGTGATTTAGCAGGCACTACTGAACTTGGGTTTATCGTTAGAAAAGGTGACTGGCTACAAAAAGATATTGATAACGACCGGTTCATTACAATTCCTGTTGATCACACAAGTTCTGAACTTCATGTGTATTTAGTTGAAGGTGATGCTGCTGTTGGTTATGGTATGGATGATCCAGATGGTCCAGATAAGAGTCCAAAAATTAAACAAGCATACTTTAATGCACTTAATCGTATTTACTTTGTATCGACTGAAATGCTATCTGTCGACAATGTTAACATTTATAAAGACGACATCCTTCAAACAACAGATGTTAAATCGGTTGATGGTTTAACAGGTTATGTTGTTTTAAATGAAGACGTTGATTTTTCGAAAGCGTATGAAGTTGAAGTCACTTTTTCTGATAATTCAACAAGACGTTTTGAAGTTACTTATGACGGAATTTATGATTCAGTAGAATTTGAAGATGCTTTTGGTTATGAAGGTGACGATTTAGGAGCGCATGTTGTTGACAATAAGACGACATTTAGATTATGGGCACCTGTTTCTTCTGCTGTTTCTCTAAATCTTTATACGACAGGTACAACCGCGCGTTATGGTGGTTCTGATACCCCTTATCAAACCATACCTATGTTAAAGGATGTTAAAGGTACTTATTTTGTTGAAGTGAACGAATCCCTTCATGGCGTTTATTATACATTTAGTGTAACAAACGGTTCTACAACTTCTGAAGTCATTGATCCATACGCTGTAAGTTCTGGAGTTAATGGCCAAAGAGGACTCGTGGTTGATTTTAATGAAATCAATCCTGAAGGTTTTACGTATAATGATCGTCCAGACAACATGAGTTCATATACGGATGCGATTATTTATGAACTTCATGTCAGAGACTTAACCATGCATTCCAGTTGGAATGGTAGCGAAGAAAATCGTGGTAAATATTTAGGACTTATCGAAAGAGGTACGACATATAACGGTGTTACCACAGGTTTTGATCATATCGTTGAACTCGGTGTTACACACGTTCAACTTCTTCCCTTCTTTGATTATGGTGTCGTTGATGAAACGCGCGTAGGTGAAGATGGTTACAATGCATTCAACTGGGGTTATATGCCTCTAAACTTTAATGTTTTAGAAGGTACTTATTCAAATGATCCTTACGATGGTTTATCACGAGTCGTTGAAATGAAACAAGTCATTCAAGCATTCCATGAAGAAGATATTCGTATCAACATGGATGTTGTTTATAACCATACAGGATTATCAGCTGACTCTAACTTAAATTTAATCATCCCTGGTTATTATCATCGAAAGACAGAATCCGGAGCTTTCTCTAATGGTTCTGGTACGGGTAATGAAACTGCATCTGAACGTTACATGGTAAGAAAATTCTTTGTCGATTCAGTCTTATTCTGGGCAAATGAATACAATATGTCAGGTTTCAGATTTGACTTAATGACATTACACGATATTGAAACTATGCAACAAATCGCTGATGAACTCCATGCCATTGATCCAACGATTATGGTTTATGGTGAACCTTGGATGGGTGGAACATCAACACTTCCTGCATCTGAACAAGCAGGTAAAGCTAATCTTTATCAAATTGATGGCGTTGGTGCATTTAATGATGATTTACGTGATGGCGTTAAAGGATCTGTTTTTGCAAGAGCTGA
>MIDA01000068.1 GCA_001830045.1 Tenericutes bacterium RIFOXYA12_FULL_35_10
TAACTTCGAAGATGAAATTGAAGAAATCAGTTATGTCAAGTATCTTAATGATACCTATGAAATCAATATGGTTTATGATGGTGATTATCATATGACACACTACAATATTCAGACTTCCGAAGTGATCTCAAACAGTTTTTTTGATCCAAACGCCTATCGATATCACTATTATGATCCTGAAAAAGATATTTCTTTTGTATTTCCTACAGATGGGATAACAATATCTGATAATTCTTATCTAACAGTCTATGAACAAAATCAAATCAAATTCAAGAGTAACCAGCGATTATCTAACGTTTCACTTAACTTATTCTTTATTATTGATTGGAATAAACTTAAGGTAGATGATCCCTATTTAACACCATCAACAGCAACACTCTATCATGATGATCAAATCATTGATGAAGATTTGGTTGTGTATTATAACTCAAGCTTAGGTAGTGTAGAACTCTTGGTCATAGAGCACACCCCAACTAGCAAAGTGGATGAGGATATCATCACATTATCTCGTTTTGGACTAGACTCTGGATACACTTATGAAAAGATAAATACAATGTTTGATGATGGCTTTATGGATATTCAAGATGCCCTTAACCGTTATGATTTAAAAATGTCATACGAAGAAGTCATCGAGCTTTTTGAATCCACATTGATGATTGAATTAAACTAACAAACAAAGAGGAGAGCCATGATAACTCTCCTCTTTTTGTTTATTCATCTAGGGCTTTATACGAACCCCCCGATAACCGTATAAAGCCCTATTATGCTAATCTCTTAAACTAATCGCACTTGCAGTTTCAACAAGTTCGATGAATTCAGTGCGATAACCGAATTCATCAACACCAAGTGCGAGTTCTGCTCTCTCAATCACATGATCATAACTTGCATCATGTTTATATTCTGAATCTCTCAAAAGTAGTCCAAACTCAACCACACTGGATGCGAAAACAAAGGTTTCACTTGGATTCTCTGTATAAGATGTCATATATGTTTTTGATTCAATAAGTTTTGATGTTTCACCTTCTGGATCCTTATAGCGAATCGATATCATTGAAAACTCATCTAAATAATTTTCACCATTATATCTTAATGCTTCAATTTCATCAAACTCAAGTGATTCAACTTCTTCTGATGAATCAGTACGTATGATTTCATAAAATGCAATCACTACATGACCAGAACCCATGTCGCCTGCATCTTTTGCATCATCTTCAAAATCATCGTATTCTAAAACGCGATTTTCATAACCAATTAAACGGTACGCATAGACATGTGCAGGATTAAACTCGATTTGAAGTTTGACATCTTTAGCAACCGTCATCATGGTTGCTGAGAGTTGATGTAGGAATACTTTTTCAGCTTCTTTTATCGAATCAATATAGAAATAGACACCATTGCCATGATCTGCTAAAGATTCCATGACATCGTCTCTTAAGTTTCCAGTACCAAACCCTAAGACACTTAGGAAAACACCAGTTTCTTTCTTTTCACTAATAAATTCTTCTAATGCTTCAACATCAGACATACCCACATTGAAATCTCCATCGGATGCTAAGATAATCCGGTTATTTCCGCCTTCAATAAAATTGTTTTGTGCAACCTGGTAAGCGAGTTCAATACCACTCGCACCTGCAGTTGAACCACCAGCAGTCAATTGTCTGATCGCATCTTTAATTTCATCTTGATCATCACCACCATCTAAGATAACTCTTGCACTGCCTGCATATGCAACAAGAGATATTCTGTCTGTTGGTCTTAAATTTTCAATAAGTAAATAAAGTGCTTCTTTTAATAGAGGTAATTTATTTGACTCACTCATGCTTCCTGAAACATCAATTAAGAACACTAAATTCATACCGTTTGATTCTTCAAAACTTAATTCTTTTGCCTTAAGTGCAACCATAAATAAGTCATGATTTTCATTCCAAGGAGCTTTTGATAATTCTGTGATCACATTAATATCTTGATCAACGGGTGCATCTAGGTCATAATCAAAGTAGTTAATCATCTCTTCAATGCGAACTGCATCTTTAACAGGTAAATCGCCATAGCCAAGCATTCTTCTAATATTCGCATATGATGCTGTATCGACATCGGTTGAAAATGTGGATACAGGCATATCACCTGTTTGGATAAACGGATTCTCTGTGATTTCAGCATACGTTTCATTAGATACTGGCATGTAATCATAGATGGGTTCATAACCATAAGGATCATTGCTAGAACATGCCGTTAACAATAAAGAGACACATAACATATAAACAAACACTAATTTTTTCATCATAATTCCCCTTTTCTTCTTTTTTCAGTTTCATTATAGGGTTAAGTTGTGTCAAACTTTTGAATTACTTGTGACAAGTTTGTGACAAATTCAAAAGGTCATCATCAAATGAACTCATTTTGTGTTATCATAATCTTAAGAAATCGAAGGGGGCTTTTTTATGAAAATCTTAATTGTTGAAGATGAAAAGCATTTAAATGATCTTCTTCATGATTACATTAAAGACGCTTATCAAGAATCAGAAATCCATCAGGTCTATGATGGTGTTTCTGCTTTAAATCAATTCATTCACGAATCTTATGACTTAATTCTTTTGGATGTGATGTTACCTCACATGAGTGGATTTGAAGTCTGTAAGAAGATTAGAGAATCATCACACATCCCCATCATTATGTTATCTGCATTAAATGATGAAGAAAACCAAATCAAAGGCTACAACTTAGGAATTGATGATTATGTAACTAAGCCTTATTCTCCGAAAATCGTTATTAAAAAGATTGAAGCTGTCATTGCACGTTATGAAAATACAACCCCCGAAGAGATGTTAAGTTATGGTGTTATCTCTTATAACTTTACGAAATATAAACTCTTAATCAATCAAAAACCCATTGATTTAAACAAAAAAGAGTGGGAACTCTTCACACTCTTTATGCACAATATCGGTAGAGTCTATACTCGAGAAGAACTCCTAAATCTTGTTTGGGGTTATGACTACTTTGGGTATGAACGCACCGTTGATACCCATATTAAACGTTTAAGACAAAAACTAGGTGATGCATCATCTTATGTCAAAACGGTATATAAATCAGGTTATAAATTCGAAAAATAAAACCTTGTCTATGTGAAAGGAGGACATCATGAGAATCAACATTTTCTTTAAAACATTTTTGATCCTGTTGATCTCTTTTTCTGTTGTCTTCTTTTTAGTCATGTATTATACCTATAACCGATTTTCACCGATGTATATTGATGAAAATATTCAAAGTGTTAAATCATCCATTCTTTCATCGATTGATGACATCAATCAAGGAACACCCTTAACAGACACAGACTTAGAAAAACTTTCCAGTGAAACAGCATTTATTCGGTTTAAAGAGAATGCCATCACTGAAGCGATTGGACCATCGTTTTTAAATGAGAATGAAGTGATTGATTTTGTCATCAGCATTTATGACAGTGAAGATTCTATTCAAGATGAAAACTTAACCTACGATATCCATCTTGTTGAAGATATCTATCAAATCAATTACATCTACCAATTTGATTTTGGTGATTATCTGATCATATCTACGCGCATACAATCCTTACAAAACGTTGATCGCGTTTTAAACAATATCAACTACACTCAATCCATCTTTATGATGATTGCGATACTTCTACTTTCAATCTTAATCTCACTGAATATCTCAAGACCGATTAAAAAAATATCTGCTTATGCTAAAGATATTTCAAACTTAAAATTTACATCCAAACTTCATTTAAAACGTCGTGATGAGTTTAAAGACTTAATCTCATCACTTAATGAGATGACGTTTAATTTAAAGAAAACTTATGCAGAAATTCAAGAAGCTAACCAAAAACTAACCCATGATATCGATTTTGAAAAAGAACAGGAAGAAAAAAAGAAACACCTCATCATGACCATTAATCATGAAGTCAAAACACCACTTGCAGTCATGAAAGGGATGATTGAGGGGATGATCGATGGTGTTGGTCGATATAAAGATAGAGATCGCTACTTAAAAGAACTCTTAATTCAGATCGAAAAAATTGAAAATATCACACAAGACTTAACGTATTCTCTTCGTTTAGAAGATAAAATGAAGAAAGGTGATGTTTCAAATACCTCTTCCATAGATAGAGAATTTCATTCCTTAGATGAACTCGCGAAACAACATTTTATTAAAGTAACTAAACAGATTGAAATCTGTGATGTCATGATGAATGAAGAACTTCTTCTCATCTCAACAACAAACTTAATTAAAAATGCCATTCTCTATAGTGAGGATAAACACATAACGATTACAGGTGAAATTAAAGAACAAGAATTTATCTTCACTGTAAAAAACAAAGGATTTATTCCAGAAGATGCATTAAATAAAATCTTTGATTCATTCTTCCGCATTCCATCGATAGAACATAAAAAATCAGGAAATGGCTTAGGTTTATTTATTGTTAAACAAATTGCAGAACTTTACGGCTACACTTATAAAATCTTTAATGATAACGGTTATGTTGTTGCAAAACTTCAAATAAAATTAAAAAAATGAACTTGCCATAACTTTGTCAAAACTAATTGATAAGATAACATCGAAGAAGGAGGTGCAAGTATGAAAAAAATCATCAGTATACTCATTTTAATCACGGGCTTATTTTTACTGCATGGTTGTGCATCTGAAAGTCCATGGACTGAAGAAGTATCCATTTATGCGGATCTTTATTTTGATTTTGATTCGATGACCTATACACAAACTGAATCGAATGATATTTTATATCGCACCGGAAATTCTTTCGATGATTTTTTCATTTTGTATCTCGAAACAGGACATGAAGCATTTACGATTCAAGAAATGATAGCCTATGAAAACTTGTTTAAACTTCTTATTGAGGCTACTGAAAACAATTCACTTACAGTAGGAACCTTATTAACTTATTCTTCTTCCGAACTACGTGATTTATTTGAGCTCAAAGATATCGAAACAACACTAGATGATATTGTCGCATTTAATAACATTAAGCAAATCGTTGAAGATTTAAAAACTACGTTGACTTCTGAATATCTTACAATACAGAAAGTCACCTATATTGAACAAAGATTAGATCAATCATTAGATAGCCAAACCATTGAAGACTTAGAGACATTGCAACTCACGTTTATTGAATTATTTGATATTGATAATAGCAAACCATTTAAGGCATACACACTTGAAGAACTTCTTCAGAGCTTTGAAAATTATGGATTCAATCTTGAACAAAGCACCATTGATCAAATCACACGTGCGTATCCATTAATCATCAATCTAATCAATTAAAAAAAGATTCCTTGATGAAAGGAATCCCTGGCTCATTCTAATGAGCCTTTTATTTTTTGATGTAACGTTGATTTCTGCTACTTGGTTTGTTTGGAATCGTCATCTCAATTAAACCACTTTCGATGGCAGGATCGATATAATTCTTTTTTACAGACACTCTTGACTTTAAGTTAAGCTCACTAACAATTTCTTGAGTCGTATAAGGTATACCATCTTTCATGAGCATCATTAATTTCTTCATCTGGATACTGATATGATTGATCTCTTGTTCACTCGATTTAAGTGTTTGTTTAATTGTTTCCAAAATGGCATCAAGCATAAATTCAATAAAATCATTCGAATTACCTTTTTGATGAGAACTTGATATCGCTTGATAATAAGCTTGTTGTCTTTCTTTGATGATAGATTCAACGGGTAAATAAGCAAATACTTTTTCTTGACTTGCTAATAGACATGTTTGAAAAAGTCTTCCCATACGTCCATTTCCATCTGAAAAAGGATGTATAAATTCAAACGCATAATGGAAAACACATGATTTAATCAAGATGTGTTCTTCGTCATGAATTAAATAAGCAAAAAGATTTTTCATCAATGAAGGCACTCTTTCTGCTGATGGCGCCATGAAGATCACACGTTCACCTTCAAACACACCTTCTTGACCTTTTCTCCATTTTCCTGCATCATCAACAAGTGATTCCATCAACAAACCGTGATATTTCAGTAAATGATTGATATCAAATGGATTAATCTTAAAAAGTTCGTCATATACACGAATTGCATTTTTAACTTCAATGACATCTCGCATTTCTCCAAGAACAAGCTTTCCATTAACTATATCCGTGACTTGTTTTAAAGTAAGACCATTTTGTTCAATTGCAAGCGATGAATAAATGGAAGAAATCATGTTCTTTCGTCTGAGTTTTGGTTGATGATTTAAATGATTTTGATTCGATAACTGCCCAATCATTTTCATGATTTCAGCAATCAAATGAATCATTTTAGGGGTGATAGTATATGGTGGTTTATATGACATAAATACACTTCCTTCTTATGTTTATTATAGCCTACATCTTGTATGTTTTCTTATATATTATCTTGTATGCTAAATAAAAACAAGGTGCATTCTCAATACACCTTGTTGTTTTTATTAAACTTAAATTATACGCCTTGTTGTAACATTGCTTCATAAACCTTCATGAAGCCTGCAATATTCGCACCTGTAATTAAATCATCTGGTCTACCTGTATGTTTTAAAGATGCTTCATGACAACGATTGAAAATACGCTTCATGATTTGATGAAGTTTTTCATCAACTTCTTCAAAACTCCAGTTTTGGAAGGTCGCATTTTGTGTCATTTCTAATCCTGAAACTGCAACGCCACCGGCATTCGATGCTTTACCTGGAGCAAATAAGACATTATGTTCTCTAAAGTATTTAGTCGCTTCAATGGTTGTTGGCATGTTTGCACCTTCTGCAACTAACCAACATCCATTTTTAACAAGTTCTTCAGCTGACTCTAAATAAATTTCGTTTTGTGTCGCACAAGGAAGTGCAATATCACAAGGAACTTTCCAAATGTCTTTCGTATTTGGACTATAGATTGCTTCTGGATGATAGGTTTGATATTGATTCATAATTTCTGTATTGGTTTGACTTAACTTCTTAATCAGTTTGATATCAATACCATTTTCATCATGAATCACACCAGAAATATCTGACATAGCAACCACTTTACCACCAAGTTCGATCACTTTTTCAGCTGCCATCGATCCAACTTTACCAGCACCACTGACGATAACTCTCTTGCCTTTAAATGTATCTTTCTTATAGGTTTTGAGCATTTCTTCAACAAAATAGCATAAACCATAACCGGTTGCTTCTGCTCTACCTAAAGATCCACCTGATTCAATCCCTTTAGAAGTAAATGTACCACTAAATTCGTTTTCAATACGTTTATACATACCATACATGTAACCAATTTCTTTTGCACCAACACCTAAATCCCCCGCTGGAACGTCCATTCTTGGTCCAATATGACGATACATTTCGAGAATATAACTTTGACAGAATCTCATGATTTCATTATCACTCTTACCCGCTGGATCAAAGTCAGATCCACCTTTTGCACCACCCATCGGTAGGCAGGTTAGTGAGTTTTTAAATGTTTGTTCAAACGCTAAGAACTTCATGATCGACTCATTAACGGATTTATGGAAACGAATACCACCTTTATATGGTCCAATCGCTGAGTTAAACTGAACTCTCATGGCACGATTCACTTGAACATTACCGGAATCATCCACCCATGAAACTCTAAACTTAATCATTCTTTCAGGTTCAACCATACGTTCAACGATGGCATTCTTCTGAATTCTAGGATCTTTATCAACAAGTAGATCTAAGGAAGTTAAAAATTCCTCAACGGCTTGTAAAAACTCTGGTTGATCCTGGTAACGCTTAGATAAATCGGCATACACATTGATTAAATACGCACTTTTAAACAATTTGAAAGTCCTCTCTTTTCTTATGATCAGTTGCGATAAATCGCTTGTACTCATGGAAAAAACAAACGGCATATGTATAGTTTAGCCGCCAAACGCTAAATCTGATTCTTTTCATTTCATCCACAATATCTTATCTTTAAAAAAGATATGATATGTTTTTTTAGGATTCAATTTTCGTCTTTCACCAACTACTATTATACAATGAAAGCGCTTTATTTCAACCCTGGAGACCACTTTTGTTTGGAAAAAGTAAGAAATGATTTATTTTCACACAAACATATTGATATTTGTCATGAGCATTGTTAATTCTTACTTTAATTGATAAAATGTATTTAATATCATTACATAAGGGGTAACATATGAGCCGTGAAAAATATGAAGCATTGCTGATTAAAAAACAAGCAGAAAAAGAAAAGCTGGCATTTAAAAAAAGAAATGAGCAACTTGACACATTGGGTCTTTATGCCAAAGTTACATCGGATACCAAATCAGATGAATTTCCATTTGCAGAAGAATTCAATGATAAAGTTACGTACTATAAAAAAGTCTATGAAGATGTGACAGATGATGAACTTAAAGAACTTATGGAAATCAATCAAGAACTTAACGGAGACTCATTTGAACAAAGTGATTTAACCTATAGTAAAAACAACATCAAATTTTCTTACTTTTTAGGGATTATGATGATCATTGTTGGTTTCTTTTTATTTGTCATACTCTTGAGTAATGATGCACCCATAGTTTATGCACTGATTGCTCTATTCTCATCATTAACAACTGCATCCATTTTGTTTTCATTATCACAATTAGCTGCACAACTGAATCATTTGATAAAAATCACGATAGAAAAAGATAAAGAATAAGCAATCCGATGGGATTGCTTTTTTTGACTTCTATTTTCTTTTAATCGATAACAACATACCCAGTGCAATCGATAAATAACTCGCTAATAATACACGATAAGCTGAGGGTAGCATAAACGTCAACGTATGTGCAGGAATCCAAAAGAGTGGTATCGTCTTGAGAATAACAAATGAAAAGAGGAATTTAAAATCGATAGCTTCAATGACTTGATCAAACCTTACATGTCTCATGTTCTTTAGTGAACCTGAAGATAACATAATGTAGGTATCTGTCATCCGGTGTAACATCATAAACGTTGGTGCGAAAATGAGATTCATCGCTAAACTCACAATAAATGCATAACTTAAGCGATTCAAGAAACCAACCTCAAATATCAC